>NZ_JHUV01000009.1 GCF_000619805.1 Sulfurihydrogenibium subterraneum DSM 15120
TTTCAATTCCTCATAGGCACGCTAAAAACTAAGTATAGAACAAATAAAATTTACGACACTAACAGGTTTCAATTCCTCATAGGCACGCTAAAAACCCTTCTTTAACCTTATTCGGTTGTCAAGGTTAAAATCGTTTATTATCAACTGTTAGATAGTATACTATACTTTTTTAAAAAGTGCAACAGGAATGTAAAAATTCCAGTCGACCTCCAATCCTGCAAAAATCCCTGGAGTTCGACAGTGATTATTTTTCAATTACTTAGATTAATTAATCTCAATTAGCTCACTCTAATTGAGACTCAAAAACTGCCAATTTCGATAGGACGACGACTGCAACTCGGTTTTTTTACTCTACCTATTTACAAAATATTGAAAAATGAAGTATGCAATGGCTATAAATATTAATGTTTTTACTATCATTCTTATGGCAAATCCTACCACCTTCATAACTACAAAAGCCACTATTAAAACAATCACCAGTTTAACCCAATCTAAGTTTTCCATTTTAAATCTCTCTTCCAATATCCTTTTTTAAATACATAATACAGTATTCCAGCTTTTATAAAAGTTTCCATAAACATTGCATAGTAGATGTATAAAACACTTCCAAACATCTTAGAAAAGATATAAGCAGGTATTATTCTAAAAAACCATAAGGAAGCTGTGTTTATTATAAGTGTTAGTTTGGTTGAGCCAGCTCCTCTTAATGCCCCGCTTAAAACAAAACCTATTGCAAGTGGAACTTGTGTAAGTCCTACAATTTTTAGATATAAAATAGCTTCTTGAATTACTTTTCCATCGTCCGTAAACACCATAGCAAAATACTGCGGAAATAAAAACATTAAAACACCCATAAAACCCATAAAAACCGATGCTATTTTTGCGGTTTGCCAGCCTAACTTTTCAGCTCCTTCGTAATTTTTTGCCCCTATACTTTGACCTACCAAAGTCATTGCTGCTATTGTAAAACCAAATCCTGGCATAAATGCCAGCCCTTCTATCCTAAGTCCTACTTGATACCCTGCCAATGTATAAGTGCCATACTCTGCAATCATTTTAACAAACAGTAAAAAAGAAAAGTAAGTTATGACCCTTTCAGCTCCTGCTGGAATACCTATACTTAAAACTCTTTTAGCGTAATCTTTTACAAACTGAGGGTATATAGAGATTACTGTCTTCTTTGATAAAAATACATAAAGATACAATACAAAGCTAATATAATAACTTATAGCTGTGGCTATTGCAGCTCCTTTTATTCCAAGTGCAGAAAAACCAAATTTACCAAATATTAAAGTATAAGCTAAAACTGTGTTTATAACGTTTGCAACAATAACTATTTTTAAAGGAGTTTTTGTGTCTCCTGATGCGTTTAAAGCTGAGTATAGAGCAAACTCTATAAAAATAACAGGAAAGGTTAAAGATATGATAGATAAGTAAGTTTCTCCCGCCTTTACAACTTCTTCAGAAGAACCCATAAATATAAAAACATACTTGGAGAAAAAAACTCCAAGTATAGTAAAAGGTATAGATATTAAAAAAGCTATAACAGAAGACGTAAAAGTGGTTTTTCCTGCTTCTTCTATCTCTTTTGCACCTACAAACCTTGATACAACCGCAGAATTACCAACAGAAAAAGAAGCCATAAATGCGTATAAAAGTCCTAAAAACTGCATAGATATACCAGCTGCAGCTATTGCAACAGGAGAGACCCTACCAAGCATAATCATGTCTACAATAACCTGAATCATATCAAAAAGATTACTAAAAGCAGCTGGGACGGCTAAGGAAAGAATCTTTTTATTTGTTTGACTTAACATTTTTTAATTGCTACCAGCGAAGCTTTATAGGCACTTTCTTGATTACAAGTTATAACTTGTTTTTCTTGATAAAATACAATGTGTAAAGATAAAAATGAGTGTAAAAGCTCATTTTTTCTCAGTAAAAAGTCTTTATTGGTTTTACTTGGAGAGCCTTCTAAAAATGTTTCAAAAATCAAAACTCCACCTTCTTTTAGAGCTTCCCTTATGTAAGGAAATAAAGACCTTTCTAAAAAGTTTAGATTTACAATCAAGTCATAACTGTTTTGCGCAGGTCTATACTCTTTCAAATCTGCGTGAATAGGATTTATGTTAGGATGAAGATTTTTAAGCTTTTCTATCGCAACGTCTGATATGTCCACCGCGTCAACTAAAAAGCCATTTTGAGCTAAAAATAAAGCATTTCTTCCAAGTCCAGCTGCTATGTCAAGGGCTCTTCCTTTGTTTGATAAATGGATAAAATCTTTTAAAATTTGGGAAGGCTCTTCTTTTGGCAAAAAGCCTTCAAGATATTTTTTGTTCCATCTTTCTCTGTCTTTATCGTTCATTCTAAATTACAGTACTTTTTTATTATATCTTTGTATTTACCTTGTATTTTTAAAACAAGGTCTATCACTTCTCTTACAGCTCCGTTTCCACCTTCTTGTTTTGTTATGTATATACAAAGCTTTTTAACTTCTTCTGGAGCTGATGGAACAGTTGCGGGAAAACCAACCCTTTTTAAAACGGGAATATCAACTATATCATCTCCCATGTATAAAATTTCTTCATCTTGTAGGGAGTACTTTTCTTTAATGTATTTATAATGTTGAAGTTTGTTAGAAGAGTTTTGAAAAACTTCAGTTATACCAAGTTCAACTGCTCTTTTGTTTACTATCTCAGAGTTTCTTCCTGTTATTATGGCTGTTTTTATGCCTGATAGATGAAGCATATGTATTCCTATTCCATCTTTTACACAAAAGTTTTTAATCTCTCTACCTTCACTGTCATAGATGATTTTTCCATCTGTAAGGACACCATCTACGTCAAAAATAAACCACTTAATCTTTTTAGCTTTTTCTTCTAACATAGGTAATATTTTATCATAATTAGGAAGGTGGCTTAAAAGCCACCTTTTTGATTTACATAAGAGATTTTATAGCTTCATCTATTCTTTTTTCCAACTCTTCAACAGCTTCTTTAGCCTGTGGATATTTTGTTCCATCTAAAAGTAGAGAAGGTCTTGTTCTGACTATGTAAGTTTTGTCATCACCTTCGTACTGGTATATTGTTATAACAAACGGGGATAAAGCTATAGCGTTAGGGTCGTTAGTTACGATTTTATAAAGAGTTGCCATGCTTGTAACTAAGAAGTTTTGCATGTAGTCAATTTTTAATTTTTTGTAATCAGGGAAGAGTTTTATGTTGTTTGCAAGTGGAGCCACTGGGTCTGTTGTTGTAACTACTATTATCTGTGCAGCTTCTAAGTTTCCTTTTAGAGCTATCATAACATCTCCTGGGTCTCCATCAACTTTATAAACAACCAATCCTTTTCCAGAGTCTGAGCCTTCAGTTTTACTTTGTGTAGAGGAGGTTTGTTGTTGAGGTTTGGTTTCTTTTTTTTCTTTTGCGTAAGATATGGATACTGTTGTAAATAGTAAAAGTGCTAAAAGAGCTCTTAACATAAAAACACCTCCTATTTTTTTATAAAATTATATCAAAATATATTAATGTATTGGAATATAAGCGTACCCTTCGTTTTGCCAGTTGACAAGACCTATAAAGGCATTAGGGATAAGCTCTACGAATGGGTATAAGGTTTTAGGGTCAATTTTTTTACCTTTCATTCCTTGTTCACACATCTGAAACCTTACGCCGTAATTTTTATGAAGGTATTCTAACTTTGCTTGTAATTCTTTTTGTGCTTCTATTAAAGTTTTATCGTCTTTGTAAGGAGAGTTTTGAAGGTCTTTTATGAAAAACTTGTAAGCATCGCCGTGTATTATAACTACTACTTTTAACTCTTTTAGATTATTTTTATAGTATTCTGCAGAATTTGCTACACCACTTAAAAGATACATTTTAAACCTGTTTAAATCCCCTGTGGTAAGGTTGATAACCGCTTTTGGATTGTCCTGTCCAAATGAAAAACCTATAAAAAGAAGGATAAAAGCTAAAAACTTTTTCACAGTAATACCTCCCAAATTATTCAAAATCTTCTAAGTCTAAATCGTTATATATTTTATAAACGTTGGCATCGTTAAATACATCGTACATAACATAATTTTTATAAGGAGAGTTTTGGTTTATGTAAGCTTTTATCTCGTCTAAGGATTTGCCTTGTTCTTTTAGTTTTTTAATTGTATTGCGAGTGTATTCTAAGTAGTTATAAGTAAAGTCAATAGCTTTTTTATCCATAGGTTCGTTATGTCCGCCTAATATTACTTTAGGGTCTAAATTTTTCATCTCATTTAAAACTTTTAGCCAGTTTTTAGAAGAAGCTCCTCTGTCTCCTGCAAAAGGTATTCTGTTTATATAAACTAAGTCCCCTGCAAATAGGACTTTGTCATTTTTTACAAAAACTACTATATCGTTGTTTGTATGGGCTGGGGTCAGAGATATAATTGATAATTCGTATTCTCCTACTTTTAAGGTTTTTTTGTCTGATATCTCAATATCTGCAGGAATAAGTTTTACATTTTTGTATAATCCTCCAAACCTTTGGTTTGAAGCTTCAAGGGTCATTTTTGCTTCTGGTGAGTTATAAAACTCGTTAAGTTTTTTGTGGGCTATAACCGTTGCACCAGCTTGCTTAAATGTAGAAGCTCCATACCAATGGTCTGGGTGATAGTGTGTAATGATAAGGTATTTAACAGGCGATTTTTTTACTTTCATTAGCTCGTCATAAAACTCTTTTGAAAGATCTGGCGTTGATAGGCTGTCTATCACTACCCATCCTTCTTTTGTTAAGATAGCGTAAGCGTTTGACATAAAACCTCTATTTTCTACAGATGGCATAGCATCAACACCGCGAACCATATACATGTTCTTGTGAAACTGCTTTAATTCCATAGCAAAGGTGTTTGATACTACCAAAAGTAGTAAAGCTAAAATAATTTTTTTCATGGTTTACCTCCATTTATTGAGTTGGTAAAATAGGTGGTTTGGTATACTCTTTTGGAATATCTCCTGTTAAACTGTTTAGAAAAGATTTTATAAATTCTACTTGTTCTTTATTCAACTCTTTATTTAGCTGAACTTTAGCCATAATCCATATTGCATCTTCAATATTTTTTACAGAACCATCGTGAAAGTATGGAGCTGTCATCATAACATTTCTCAAGATTGGAACTTTAAAAACATACTTGTCTTCTTCATTTTTAGTAACAACGTATCTACCTTCATCTATATTTTCACTTTTTGTGTAATTCCAGTAAGGTTGGAATATACCAAATTTCTGATACGTATTTCCACCCAGGAGAGAGCCATTATGACAAGATACACATCCTACTTCCATAAAAAGCTTTAAACCCTTCTTTTCTTTTTCTGTTAATGCTTTTGTATTTCCTTTTAAAAATTCGTCAAATCTTGAAGGAGTAGACAGGGTTCTCTCAAATGCACCTATGGCTTTTGCTATGTTTTCTGCTTTTACTGGGTCGTTTTCATTAGGGAAGGCTTTTTTAAAGAGCTCTACGTATTCAGGTATAAATTTTAATTTGTTTTCTACTTCTTCTTTTGATTTATTACCAAAGGCTGCGGGTCCTGTTAAGGATTGTAGAGCTTGGTCTTCTACATCTTTTCTATTTCCTATCCAGTGTTGAACAAACTGACCAGCGGAATTTAGGACTGTTGGAGCATTCCTTGGTTGTAATGCTAATGCACCCATCTGTCTGGCAGCTGGAGATGAGTAGTAGTATTCTATAGCATGGCAAGTAGCACAGCTTATCATATCGTTTGTTGAAAGTCTTCTTTCAAAAAAGAGTAATCTACCTAAATTTACCTTCTCTTTTGTTATCTCATTATCTTTAGATGGAAATGTTTTAGGCAAGGGAGAAAAGTAGTTTTGAGCTTGTTTTAATAAGTCTTTATCTGAATAATCTTTTGATATTACAGTTGTAGCTAAAGCTAAACTTACAATTAAAACTTTTTTCATGGTTTAACCCCTATTTATAACTTTCTTTAACTTTATTTAAATCGTGGACAACTGCTGGTATTAATCTATAACCTTCTTCTTGTAATTTTGCAAGTTCTACAACACCTGCAGGGACAATTATAATAAAAGGTTGCATGTCTTCTTCTTTTAAACCAAAAAATCTCATGGTATTTCTACACACGTAAATTTTAAGTCCGTAGCTTTGTGTCATTGATTTAAGCCTATCTATTACTTCTTTGTGTTTTTCGTAGTTCTTCTTTGCAAATATTAAAACTTCTGCACCGTGGCTTACTATTGCTAACTTGTACTCTCCCATTGGGTTAAACTCATCGTAGGCTTTGATAAAGTTAGATATAAAGTTAGTAGCCATAACGCTGTTCGAAGGATTTTCAAGCGTCCAATCAAAAACAGCTTTAATTTTGTCTGGAAGTGTAGAGTCAAACTGTGGTTTTTCTTGAGAAAAGGATTTTAGAGAAAAAAGCAAAACTACAAAAAGCACAAAAAATTTTTTCATGTCTTTCCTCCTACAAAAAAACCCTTCCTAAAAAGGAAGGGCTGGTAAATCCTTCAGAATATTAATTGTAATCCAACACCTATGTAATCTCCAGCTTTATCTGTTCCGTACCAAGAGTATGGTGATTTCGAACTTCCATCTTGGTTAGCATAATGAATATTTAACTTCATATTGTTTCCTTTTATATACCAGTTTAAACCAATATCAGTAACTTTAAACTTACCATCACCATTTGGACTTGAATTACCACCAGCTTTTAATTCAGAATAGGTTATAGCAGGTTCTAAGATTGTTTTGTTCGGTAATGTAAAGTTATAGCCAGCTCTTATGTGCCATACTTTGTCTTTGTAGTTTAAAGCTGAGTTGTCAAAGTTTCTTTTTAGCTCGTCATACTCTGCGTTAAATGTAAAGTCTTTGTAGTTTGCCAGTATATCAAAACCAAGTAATTGATTCGATTTAAAATCATCTGTTTTTCCTTGATAAGCGTAGTTAATAGCTACGGTTGCTCCATTTCTTTTCCCAAAGTAGTTAACTTTATATCCCATTCCGTATTTTTTCATTTCAGGGTCTCCAAGAGAAAGAGCTACTCTTGCAGTTAAGAGTGGATTCCAATTTTTATCAGTTTTGTATTTATCAGTGTTAAATACTCCAAAGTTGTAGTTTATTCCCCACTTTGCTTTTTCATCGTTGTAAAGACCACCAATATTTATACCTGTTTCACGACCTGGTCCTGTTTTGACTAAGTGCTGTCTTGGATAAAAGTTTGTAAGTGCCTTTTCAAAAGAAGTAACTTCAAATCCTGCTGTAATGCTTTCTCTACCTACCTGTGGTCTAAAATAACCTACCGTAATGTTAGCCCAGTTTTTATGAAGTGCATAAGTGAAAAACGCATCCCAAAGATAGAATTGTTGATTGTTTGAGTTTAGCCCTACTAATCCTATGGATTTTGATGTTTTTGATTTATTTGGACTTTGAGCTGTTTGACTTTGAGCTAAAGCTGTATGTGAATCCAAACCAACGTTATCATAGGCAAACCATACTCTCCAAGATAAATCTTCATTAATTTTACCTTGAAATCCTACTCTTGATCTTCTTAAAAGAAAATCGGCTCTGTTTTTTTCAGAAGTGAAATTTGTACATTTGCCTGTATTGTCTATAGCTGTACATTCCACCCTATCCATCGTGTAAACGCCCCAGAGCTGGTTCATGAAGAAGATTTCTAACTCTTTTCCATCTCCAAAGTAAAACTTAGGAGCTGCTTGAGATGGGTTTGCCAGTAAGGTTGTTGCAGCCAATCCTACAGCTGTTGAGAGAACTACTTTTCTCATGATAACTAACCTCCTTAAAGTGATTTTATTTGGTTATAGTATCTATTACTTTTTTTATTTCTCTGTCTAAGGTTTTTAATGCTTTTATTCCATCTGCGTCAAGGTTCCCCATGTACTTTATAGCGGTTGAAGGTTTAAAAACGCCTATAACTAATCTTCCATCTTTTTCATATGTATAGACTCTTATAGGGAATTGAGATGCAAGTTGTGGATTGTGCTTAAGTATTTTAGAGCATTCTGAAAGTTTACAGACTAAGTAAATGTGCATGTGCTTCCAAAAGTCTTTAACTCCTTGCTCTTCTACTCCTTTTGTAATGTTTAAAACGTGGACTATTTTAAAGTTTGCGTTTTCAAGCTCCGTTCTTAAAAGTAGGTCTAACTCTTGATAGGACATAGTGGTTGACCTTTCGTAAATTTCAGACATATCTTCGTCATCTTCACTACCTGATACGACAGCAGAAGATAAAGCAGAAAGGAAAGATTTTTTTTCTACAGGCTGTTTTTCTTTATTTTCTTTTTGTAATGTAATCTTTTTTTGAGGCTTTTCATCATATCCTGTTCCTAAGTAGTCTCCTGTTTCAAAAGATACGTCTTTTATCGTTCCACCACAGGAAAATAGTAAAATGCTACTACATGCTAAAATAAACTTTTTCATAGACATTTACCCTCACTTGTAGGACATCCACATCCAACGTCAAGTATTTTTACGTTGGATTTTAAAGGTGGATTTACGACTTTAACTCTTTTAAGATAATCAATTGTAATGTCGTAAACTGGTCTGAATTTCTTTGCGTTTTTACCTGCTCTATATAGATTGCCACCCCAAGATGCAACTACATAACTTCTGTTTGGGTCAAGGTCTTTTCCGTTTACTTTGATATTTGATATTCTTTGACCTGTAGGAGCTGATATTTTTATCTCATAATCAAGTCCAAGAGTTCTACTCATATCTCCACCTTGCTGATAAAGAGGATTAGAGTTAAATACGTTGTCCGCTATGTCTTCTAAGAGGTTTTTAATCTGCTGACCTGTAAGTTCAAACCTGTAAACGTCAGGATATGTTATGGCTGTCATACTGTAAACGTCATCAACTGTAATATTTCCTCCCGGAAGAACGGTAGTTCCCCATCTATAACCGGGGTTAAACACTATTTCACAGTCTGTCTCTTCTTTTAAAGCGTCCATTATAACCCTATCAAAGGTTGAGTAGAATGTATCTCTCTTATACAGTATAGTTTGGGTTTTACCTATTACTTGAGAGAGCTGGCTTTCGTATGGTTTATAAACTTCTTCAACTAACTTTTCAACTTCAGGGTCTGGTTTTATAAAGTTTGATGCTACAGGATAGAGTTTAAATGCAAAATTTGTTATTTTTTTGTTTTTAACTTCTAAGTCAAGCCTTCCTAAATATTTACCGTGGCTTCCTGCTATTACTATTATCGTGTTATCAACTATTACAGGTTTTGGAGCTGGGTCGTGAGTGTGTCCTGATAAAATAACATCTATTCCTTTTACCATCTTAGCAAGTGCTTGGTCTAAGGTAAATCCATTGTGGGATAGTAAAACTACAACGTCAGCTCCTTTGCTTCTGACTTCATTAACAAATTTTTGTAATCTTTCTGGTTGAATACCAAACGTCCAACCTTCTATAAATTCTTTTGGGTTTGCAATAGGTGTGTAAGGGAAAGAGTTTCCTATAACGGCAACTTTTACTCCACCTACTTCTCTTATTGTATAAGGTTTAAATATAAGGTCTCCCCACATTTCATCTGCTATGTTTTGAGATATAAACTCTGCTTTTAAGTGTTTGTTTATAAGTTCTAAGACTCTGTCTTTTCCGTAAGTAAACTCCCAGTGTCCTACCATTATGTCTATACCAAGTGCATTTTGAGCGTCTACTATGGCTTTTCCTTGTGTGAAAAGACCTACTGCAGTTCCTTGCCAAGTATCTCCTGAATCCATAAATAAAACTTTGTCAGATCCTCTTTCTGCTTTTATACGGTTTACGAGAGATTTTATGTAAGATACACCACCCATTTTGCCATATTTTTTTGCCAATTCTTCAAAACCTATGTAAGTATCAAAGTAAGCTCTAATAGTGTTTGGTTTTATTCCATAGTACTGCATAAATGATTTTCCACATAAAAATCCCGGCGTTCCTATAAGTTCTTTTGCAGATATTAAAGTAGATGGCTCTCTCCAGTAAAGTGGTTTTAAGTGAGCGTGAAGGTCGCAGATGTGTAAAAGTGTAACGTTTCCAACCCCCTTAAATTCAAAAAAGCTTTCAGGGTTTAATTCGTTCAGCTTTGCAAAAACATTAGATGAGGTTAATGATAATCCCGAAATAGCCGCAAGGTGGAAAAGGTCTCTTCTTGATATGTTCATTGCTGTTTATCCTCCTGTTATCTTACTAATCCTGGAGCTTCTATAGTTGATCCGTTTGCTAAAGATGTAACATAAAGCTCTAAAGCGACCATCTCTTTTGACCCAAGAGGTAAAACTTTCATACTGGCTTGAGACATGCATTGTTGAAATCTTTGTTCTATAGTAACTACCTTACTTTGAGTCATTCTATAACCTGGCCAGTGAGCTGCGGCGTTTGTTCCCTTTATTCCGTTGTATTCAGCTCCTAATGGGTTTAATTTCTGCATTCTTAAAACCATTCCGGCTGCATTTTCGTGACAGACTGCACAGGAAAGATTTCTTTTTCCTCTTTTAAGATTAAAGACATACTTTCCATATTCGTAATATTCTTTTACTACTGAATTGGAAGATGTATCTACGTTTATTTTTTCTCCAGAAGCTATGTATTTAAGGTATGTTAGTAGAGCTGTGTTTTCTTGACTTTTTAGTTCAAATGGTTTATCTACTCCTTGGTTTAGCTTCTGACACATCTGTATTCTCTGTTGTAATGATATTACAGCGTTTAATTTTGGTTCATACTTTGGATAAGTTCCTACTACCTTTTTTAATTTTTCTTCACTGTGGCAAGAAGCACAGGATTTGTTTGATGTTCCCATAGGTTTGTTAAATAATGCACCACCAACTTCTTGAGCAAAAACTTCTCCTGGGTTTATACCTGATTTATAAAGTGCCAAGTCTTCCTCTGATATTGCCTGTCCTGCCTCTTGTGATATAGCTTTATTTACACTGTATGTAGCTATCGCTAACGTAAGTCCAAAAAGCAAGACTTTTCCCTTTAATCTCATAGCTGGTATTCCTCCTTGTTAGAAAATTTTAGAAAAGAGGGCTTTTAAGCCCTCAAAAGAGATTAATCTACTTTTATATCTATTACTTTCTCTGTTACATCACCTTTGTTATCTTTCCAGACAATTTTTAAAGGAGCTGATTTTGTAGCTTTTACATAGAAAGATATAAACGGGTTTGCACTAACAGATCCAGATACTTCCATCCATGTTATCTTCTCATCTCCATAGTAAACTTCTACACTTGTGATGTGATGTGCTGCAATATATTTCCCAGACTCTTTATCTTTTACCAGTCCAGTATCCATAGGATGCATTATTACAGAGTCAACTCTTACTAAATCATCTTTCTTATATTCTTTTGGATTTATTTTTACTAAAGCTTGTCTTGCCATTGTTTAATCCTCCTTTTTTTAATTATCCACATCCACCGATTGTAACTTTAACCGGTTTTTGTGCTTTTATAAAGCTACCGTCTGCAAGTTGAGCAACCGCAACTACGTTCATAGTTTCTGCAAGCCTTATTCTTGTAGATATGTAAGCTTTTCCATTTACAGGAGTAAAGTAAACACTCATAGTTCTTGCATTGTGGTTTTTGTCTGCGAGAATATGTATAGCTTTTACTTGTTCAATAGGTAGTTCTACTTCTACAGTGACAGGCACAACTGCTCCGTTTTCTGCAATTTCAGGAGCTACGAGTTTAACTTTGTCTGAGTCTGATACAGCTTTTCCACCTGTTATCTCTTTTAGAGCCTCATCAAAAGGCTTCTTAGGTGGAGGGTTGTCAACTAATTCTGCTGCTCTAACATTCGTAAACACACCACTTCCTAAAACAGCTGTTGATACAGCTGCTACTGACGTTGCTTTTAAAAATTCTCTTCTGTTCATAAAATACCTCCTATTTTTGTTTCATAAAGTATTCATCCATTGTCATCTCTTTATAGCTTCCAGATGCAAAGTAATTAAGTATTTTAACAAAGTCTTTCTCTTCCCAGGCTCCAAAAATCGTTTTTATTTTACTTCCATCTGGATTTAAAAAGTAAAACATCGGAGTTCCTACAAAGCCATACTTTTTCCTTACTTCTATTCCTTCGTTGCTACACTTTCTAATCTTTACTGGAACAAAATGATTATTAAGCAGTTCTTCTACTCTTTTACTTTCAAATACTGTAAAGTCCATAATATCACAGTAATGGCAAGAAGGAGAGTATATGTAGATAAATACAAGTTTATTCTCCTTCTTTGCTTTTTCAAAAGCTTGGTTATAAGGAACCCAGTTTATCTGGGCATTAGAAAAACCAATTAATACAAGTAAAGCAAGTAAAACCTTTTTCAACTTATCACTCCAAGCTTAAAAGATAAGCAGTTAGCTGGCATACTTCTTCGGCTGTTAACTGTCCTGTTGTGAGCTGAACTGTCATTATGTTATAGTATGGTACACTTTGAAGTTCTTTTGGGATTAAAATTCTTCCGTCGGCAATTTTTTGATGAAGCCAGTCAACTGTTTTTGGCTCTCCTCTGTAATTTGGAGCTTTAAACAGTCCGTTTCTATAACCTGTAAGATCTGGTCCTATGTTTCCACAACCTTTTGCTTCAGGGGCACAGTGACAGGCAACACAGTTTCCTTTTCTCACTTCCATAAATACCTTTTTTCCTTTTTCAGCCAATTTTTTTATGCTTTCTTTATCTGATAAATTACAAGAAGGGTCGATAGCGTATAATCTTGGTTCAGGAGGTACATCTTTTAGCATCATACTTTTTGCTTCTGGATTTTCTATACCAGCATCTTGAAGGGTTAAAGCAAATGCTAAAGCTGAAATCCCAGTTATAGCAGCTGCTGTTGTTAGTAGTAATTTTTTAAATTTCAACTTAATCCTCCTGCATAAGTATTTTGTATTATACTTACGCAACTTTTATGCCAAATTGTAAACATGTATTTACAATTGTTAAAATCTCTTAACATGTCCATAAAAGGACAGAAACTGTCCCAAATGGAACAGTTTAACCAAACATCTCTCTCCATAACCCTTTTGCCCATTCGTGATATCTTTTGACTGTAGATTCTCTTCTTGTGTTGTCTTCTCTGTGAATAGGTGTAATTACATTTTTTTCTCTGTTTATCTTGAAGCTTGTCTCTGACATTATAGCTTCTTTATCACTAACCATAGAGTAGCAAAGTACCATTAAAAGCTCTTCTTGTTTTAATTTTTTACCTGTTATTCTTTCCGCTATGATGTTTGCTACTATCTTGCCTTGCATATTTGCACCAAAACCAGACTTTGGTAAGAATGTTCTTGCAGAGTCTCCTATAACGAAAACGTTTGGAACTTTTGTCTCAAATGTAAACGTTTCAACTTCTACCCATTTTTGATTGTTTTCTAAAAATCCTATTTTTTCTAAGAGTTTTGATGCTTTCATTGGTGGTATTACGTTAGCGAGATCAAATTTAAAGTCTCCGTTTGTTGTTTTTACTACATTATTTGCAGTATCTATCTCCTTAACAGTTGTTCCAGTAATGTAATCTGCGTATCCTTTGTAAAGTTCGTAGTAAGCTTTCATGAATCCTTCTGAGTTAATGACAGGTCTTTCGTTTGCATCTATAAAGTATAGATGGGCTTTGAGTTTTCTTTTTGTTATGTAGTTTAGTATAAGTGCAGCTCTTTCGTAAGGAGCTGGAGGACATCTATAAGGGTAAGAGGGGACAGTTATAACAATATCACCACCATCAAAATTCTCTAACAGCTTTTTTAAATAAAGATGTTCTCCGCCGGGTTTAAAAGCAGGTGGATACTTTACAAAGAAATCTTTCTGAGATTTGTCTATATCGTAGGAGATTCCGGGAGATAAAACTAAAAAGTCGTAAGATATTTTATCGTAAGGAGTTATAACTAACTTTTTGTCTAAGTCTACATCCATTACTTTCGTATTTATAAAATCTATGTTATACTTAGCCTTTAAAGGTTCATATGGAAAACAGAGATTACCAAATTCGTAAAAGTCTCCTAAATATAGATTACTCATAGGACAGGATACAAAGAAAGGATTTTTGTCTATTAGTGTGATAGATATGTCTGGTAGTAGTTTTCTTAGCTGTTTTGCTGTAGATACTCCACCGTATCCTCCACCTACTATAACTACTTTTGCCGATTTTGTAGCCTTAAAATCCGCTTCGTTTGCAAGAGATACATTTGGCATTAGATTAGAAGCTGCTAATGCAGCACTGCCAGCTAAGAACTGTCTTCTGTTAACATTTAATTTGTTCTTTAACATACTTCCCTACCTCCATAACTGTTGCGGTTTCTACTAAACTTTTTGCTTTTTTTGTAGTTCCATATTGTTCTCTTAAATCGGATTTATAGTTATCAAAAAATTCTTCAAACTGGTCTTTACCTAAAACACCTTCTGCATAAAATTTTCCATCTTCAAATGTTAATATGATATTCGCTAAAGGAAGTGGTGCAGGACCCTCTAAAACTATTCCTCCTTGAGAAGGGTCAAAAACAGAAAGGTGAGCACAACATTGAATTACGTTTGATCTGTTTGTGGTTTGGGATTTCTGTTCTGGTGAGTAATAGTTTATAAAAGCGTAATCTTTAGTTGGATAGCTCCACTGGTGAGAACAAATAGCCGAATATGCAACTATGTTTTTCTTTATTCCAACACCTCCTTTAAATTTATAAATACTACCATCGGATAACTTTACATCACATGGAGGAACTTCTTTGTCAAGGTTAATTAAATAGCAAGGTGTAGAAACAAAAGGATAGAAGAACAAATAGTAATTGTATGGTTTTATATCCTCCTCTTTTAAAGGAGTACCGTCTTCCTTTATTAATAGAGCTTTGTTGTACTTTTTTACTAAATTAATCTCTTGAGCAAAAAGTTGATTAAAAAATCCTGGATTAATAGTTGACATAGCCCCTATAACTGTACAACTTTTTATAAATTTTCTCCTATCCATTCTTACCTCCTTATTATAAAACAAAAATGGGTGGTCTTTAAGACCACCCTCCTTTACTTGAATTTTAGGAATAAAAATGTAAAAATTAAAATTAACCAAACATATCTCTGAATAAACCTTTTGCCCATTCTATATAAGCTTTGTAGTTTGATTCTGTAGCGTTTTCGTCAACTTTTGGATCCGCAAAGGAGAATCCTTTTTGAGGATCATAAGCGTATTTAACGTCTATCCATCCAGCTTTTTCTTTTTCAACAGCAGAATAACATAATGTTTCTGGAGATTGCCATGGAATATCTTTACCATTTAACTTAGCTACTATTAGTTTCGCAATGTAATGACCTTCTGAATTTGAAGTGTTTCCACTTTTTGAGAATGGCTGATTTCTTGCATCTCCTGTTACGTATACTCTTTCATCTCCCATAAAGTGATACTTCAACGGATCAATAGATGGCCATTTTTCACCTTTTTTAACAAGTCCAGCTTTATAAACAATTCCAGCAGCTTTACAAGTTGGATAAATACTTCCATCTGTAAAATCCAAATCTCCCCATTGTTCTGTAATAATTTTCTTTTTATACGTTGAGTGAGAAATTAATGCCATAATTAAACCTCACAGTACCTGAAAAAGCTATAACCTATTGCATAAGCATACAAATAGGAAAGAAGCGTTATACCTTTTCTCCATCTACTAAGAGCGTTAAATTGTTTTAACCTTGAAAATATGCTTTCAATAATCTGCCTCTGAGCTTTATCCTCTTTTGTCTCACATACGATAACATTCTCACATCCTCTATACCCTTTGTCCCCTATTACTTCAAAAAAGCTTATAAGTCTTTTAAACCAAATACTGGTTTTTGCTCTTAATCTAAAAGATTTAACTTCATGATAACTTGCTGGATGAAACCAAATATCATAAACTCTTCCCTTTGTATCACAAATTACCATAACAAGCACTCCATAGTATATCTCTTCAAATTTTACTCTTTTTTTGTAGTGTTGACTGTATAGATTTCTTTTTCTTCTTACCCAAAACATCTTTCCATTAAATCTCTTTATTCTCTGGGTTCTTGCTCTGTTTAAATTAGCTACTGGAAGTATTGTACCATCTACTATAAGTCTTGGTTTTTTATTAGATACCAAAACTTCTATAATTACAGACAGTATTCTCATTTGTAGATATATTCTAAGCAGTTCGTATATTCTTTTAATTCTTGACTTTCTAAATATGTGATAAGACTTTATAGAGTCATCAATAAATTGTCTTGCTATTTTCAAAACAGGCATTCCAGTCATGTATGATAAGATGAAAGCTGCTGCTATTTCTTCATCGGTAATTTTTGGTTTTCTACCAGCATTAGATTTAGCTGTATTTTTATAAAAAGAAACTTTAAATGATTGAAAATTTTTGAGAAGTATGTTATAAAACTTTTCCAGTTGCATTTTTGACCTCCCAAAAGTAGTTTGGGTATATTATAACCCGAGCTACTTTTGGCTTTTTATTAGAAATAAAATTGAAAAAATGAATTTCTCACTCAAGGTATTGTTCTGTAATAATTTTCTTTTTATTTACATCAACAGCTTTTATAGTTGTGTTTGGATAATACTCTATATAATCTTTTAGTTTGTCATAAGCAGTTTGGAACAGCTTTGCTTTTACAGGTGCTTGAGCATGTGGGTCTACAAGTACAACTTTACCTTTTATCTTGTTTTCTTTGAAGTACCATGCTATTAATGCAGCTCTTTCATATGGACCTGGTAAACATCTATAATCCATCCCTGGAGGTACTGTTAAAGCAAAAGTACCTTCTTCAAATTCCTGAATTTTTCTTTTTAATGCTAAATGCTCAGAACCTGGAATAAATGCAGCCGGATACCTTTTTCTTGCTATCTCAACATCCTTTGGATCTTTTATCCATTCAGAATATTCATAGGCTATACCAGGAGCAAGTACTAAGATGTCATAGCTAAGATATCCTTTGTCTGTATAAACTCTTCTTTTTTCCCTATCAACATCGTAAACGGTTGCATTACAGAAATGATATCCATACTTATCAGCAGGTTTTAAAAAGTCATGTATAAGGAACTCAAAAGGAAGAAGGTCAACTAACCATAAATTACTCGTTGGACAAGAGAAAAATTCCGATCTTTTATCAACCAAGACTACATCGATATTACTATCTTGAGTTTTGATGTACTTTGCAATAGTTAATCCTGACCAACCAGCACCAACAATTACAACTCTTGGAGAATTGGGACTTGGTTTTTGGAATTTAAGTTCTTCTTCCGAAACATGAGAAGCAAAAACCTTGTTAGAAAAGCCAGTTTCTAAACTTGCTGCAACAATTCCTACACCTGCTGCTTTGAATAAATCCCTTCTGTTTAAACCCATGAGAAATACCTCCTTTTACATTTATTTTTCATGACTTTGGGGCCCCACAAAGCCACTACTTTTATATTTATATTTATGATAATACCTGTGTAAGTTATTGTCAAATACATATTTTCCTTATAATTATTTTTATATGCTAATATCATGATATTAAAACTTTAGAATAATTACAAAAGACCAAAGTTTTTCATCTTGGTTCTAAGTTGTTTTCTTGATATTCCAAGTCTTTGAGCTGCTTTTGTTTGATTAAAATTTTCTTCCTGTAAGACTTTTAGTATTATGTTTTTTTCTATCTCGTAAAGATTTAAACTTTTTTCCAAATTTATCTCTGATACTAAAGGCTTTTCTTTTATTCTTTGAGGTAAATGTTGAGAGGTTATTATCTCTCCTTGGCAAAGAACTACTGCCCTTTCTATTATGTTTTCAAGTTGTCTCACATTTCCAGGCCAGTCGTATTCCATAAGAATCTCAAGAGCTTCTTCATCTATATCGTATATGTTTTTATTGTTTATCTTACTAAATTTCTCTATAAATCTTTTTACAAGTAGAGGAATGTCTTCTTTCCTTTCTCTTAAAGGTGGGATTTTTAAGTGAATTACGTTTATTCTATAAAATAGGTCTTCTCTAAATTCTTTGTTTTCTATCATCTGTTCAAGATTTCTGTTAGTTGCAGATATAACTCTACATCTCATCTTTATCAAAGATGTTCCACCTACTCTGTAAAACTCTCTTTCTTGTAGTACTCTTAAAAGTTTTGCCTGCATAAAAAGAGGCATCTCTCCTATCTCATCTAAAAATAAAGTTCCTTCTCCTGCTAACTCTATCTTTCCTATCTCTCTGTTTCCAGCTCCTGTATAAGCTCCTTTTTCGTGTCCAAACAGCTCATTTTCAAAAAGTTCTGATGGTATTGCAGAGCAGTTAATAGGTACAAAAGGATTTTTCGCCCTTCTTGACCTTTTATGAATAGCTTTTGCCACAAGCTCTTTTCCTGTTCCACTTTCTCCTTCTATTAAAATGTAAGACTCACTTTTACTAACTATTTCTATTTCGTTGAATAACTCTTTCATTTTTTTACTTTTTCCGATAATACCCTCAAATTCTTCTACTTCAAATGGGTTAGATTGTTTTTCTTTGTAAAACTGAATAAGTTTTATAAGGTTGTCTGTATCTATAGGTTTTGGTATGTAATGATTAGCTCCTTTTTTTACAGCTTCTACAGCTCCATTTATAGACCCGTAGGCTGTTATGATTATAAAAGGTGTTATACTATCTTTTTTTCTAAACGCTTCTAAAATCTCTATTCCAGTTCCATCTTCTAATAGATAGTCAGACAAGATTAGATTATAGTTATTTGTATTTAACTTTGTAAGAGCTTCTGACTTACTTTTTGCGGTATCAACTTCATAACCCTCTTTTGTAAGGACTGTTTTAATAATTTTTAAAATACTTTCTTCATCGTCTATCAACAAAACTTTAAACATCTTTATCACTCCTGTCTATTGGTATTTCTATAATAAATTTAGTGTATTTCCCATATACAGATTCAACATTTACAGTTCCACCGTGTAAAAAGATTATTTTATAAACCATTGGAAGTCCAAGTCCTGTTCCTTTTGGTTTTGTTGTGAAAAACGGCTTAAATATCTTTCCTTTGTTTTCTTCTTTTATTCCTATTCCGTTATCTTCCACTATTAATCTTATTTTATCTTTATTTTTCAAGAATCCTGTTGAAATTTTTATAACAGGGTTTTCTGTATTTTTTTCTCTTATTGCATCTATTGAGTTTAATATGAGGTTAACTAAAACTTGTTTAATTAAATTTTGGTCTATAAAGGTTTTTGGAAGGTTATTATCAAGTTTTAAATCTACCTTAATGCCGTAATCTTCACAGTCGTATATTAACAATGCGATAGAATTTTTTATAACCTCGTTTAAATCTTCTTGGGAAAATTTAGGTTCTATAAGTTTTGAGAAGTTTAAAAATGAAACGGTCATATCGTTTAATCTGTAGCTTTCTTCTTTTATGATTTTACCAAACTCTTTTATAATTTCATCATTTGCGTTGTTTTTTATGTAGTTGGCAGCGTTTGAGATTGAGTAAAGGGCATTTTTTATTTCGTGGGCAATCTTTGCACTCATCTCTCCCATTGCAGCCATACAGCTTAGGGTCTCTCTTTCTTTATAAGCCTCTTCAAGTTTATTTATGTAATCGTTTAAAGAAGAGAGCATCATATAAAAACTGTAAGTAAGATTTTCTATTTCATCTCCTGATAACTTTGAAAAAACTTCACACTTAGGACATTCTTTTATAGACTTTTCACCTAAAGAAAAAAGTATCTCCTTTCCATTTTTTGAGCTAAGCCAACACTCTTCTGTAATTCCTTTTACACAGATTACATCAGATTTAGTTTTTGGTTTAAACTCTACAGCTTCTTTAAGATTGTAAAAGCCAGTCCAAAAAAGGTTTAGTATACTTTCTTTTAGTTTTATAAGAGGATTTACTAAAACTGTTGAGATAAAGAAAGTTCCTAAAAAAGATGCCACTATTATAAATCCTACTATTAAAGAAAGAGGATAGATTATTTTCTTTATATCGTTGATAATGTCCTGTTTTATCTCTTTAATATCATACAGAACAACAACCTTTCCAACAGGCTCTGAGTCAACTGAAAGGTTATACTCTATTTTTTGTAAATCTTTTTGTGGAAAGTTAGACTCTGATTTACCTAAATACTCTAAATCTGTACTTCCTATTACTACTTCGTTTTTGTCTAAGATAAACACATTTTTAACAGATTTTACACTTTTTAAAAATCCTACCAACTCATCTATCTTTTCAAGATTTTTTACTATGATTTTATCTTTGTAGCTTTCTGATAGATTTTTAATGTTTTCTTCTAATGATTTTATTCTGTCTTCTAAAAGTCTTTCCTGAAAGTTATATACTGTAAAAAGTATAGACCCTACAAGGACTGCTAAAATGTAAACAGATATTGATAAAGATGTTTTTAACTTTATAGACAGATTATTTATGTACTTCATTTTAAAACAGGGAATAACATAAGGACTTTTCTGTAATTTTTTATAATTTCAAACATTTTAGGCTGAGGTTTTACAAATCCATCAACTTCCATCTGTTTTAAAGTGTTCTCATCTGCAGAAAAAATAGCATTTTCTATATCTTTGTAAAGTTTTTTATCGATGTTTTTTGAAACCATAATTATATGTCTTGGAAATGAAGGTGATTTTGCTATAACTTTAACATACTGCTGATAATCTTTTATACTCTCTTCTTTTACTCCCGCTACATCAGCTATAGAGGATATAAGGGCAAGTATAGCTCCTTTATCTGTTCCAGAGCTCCATATATTAATAACATCATGTTGAGTTATTCCTGCGTTTGCAAGCATGTAAAGGGGCATCACACAGTTGCTCATACATATAGGACTTCCAAGGGTTATCTTTTTACCTTTAACGTCTTCTATACTATTTATAGGACTGTCTTTCCTTACTATTAAAACACCGTTTTCTACCGCTTTACCGTTGATTTTCATTACAGCGACAGCTTCTACATTATACTGTTTTTTAAGCTCAAAATAAACAACAGAACATCCTACTGCTATCTGTGCTTCTTTCTTTTTAAACATTTGAAAAAGTTTTTCTATATCTTCTACTATTATCACATCAACACTTTTGTTTATCTTTTCAGACAGATACCTTGCAAAAACACTGTACCTTTTATACTCTTTTATAGGGTCTCCATAAGATAAAACTGCAAACGTTAACTTTTCTTGAGCAAAGGATGACGAAAGAAAAAGAAGCAATAAAATTAATACCTTTTTAAGCATAAAGATAATATATTATAAAAATGCCGAGTTAGCAAATACTTACATTATCTGTTGGTAAGCTTAGGCTTTTTACCAGATTTACAACTGTTTTATTTACTTTTGGAATGTATCCAACTTTTTCTCCTAACTTTACTATTGCACCGTTTAGAGCTTCTATCTCTGTTTTGTTTCCCGATAACAAGTCGTAATACATTGATGGATAATGGTCTTTTGTAGGTGGGATTAGTTTTGAGTAGAAAAATTCTATATAATCCTCAGCAGATTGAAAATTCAGTTGTATCTTGTTAAGTTTGCATACTTCAAAAATCTCTTTTATAATCTCATTCATTAATTCTCTTGTGTAAGGATTTTCTGCAAGTTCTCCGTATCTTTTCTTTAGTATTGCACCTAATGGGTTTAGGGCGCTATTGTAAAGTATTTTATCCCATAAAATCTTATACACATCTTTTGAAAAGGATGCTGGAATGCCAGAATGTTTTATAGTACAAACAACGTCAATAACATCTTTATCCTTAGCTAAATTTTCTGGATGTCCTATTCTAACGTCATCTGCGTTTACCGTAACTGTTGCATAACAAGGCTGATTTATCTTACTTCCAAATATAACTCTACCAAGCAAAACTTTTTCTTTCGGCAGATAATTTACAGCTGTTTCGTAGTTTCCATAACCGTTTTGAGTTAGTAAAACAAAAGTTTTGTCTTTGACTAAATCTTTTATAGATTTTACAGCTTCTTCTGTATCAAAAGATTTTACTGCAACTATTATTATGTCAAATTCTATATTTAAATCTTCTACT
Organism: Sulfurihydrogenibium subterraneum DSM 15120; assembly: GCF_000619805.1. NCBI lineage: Bacteria > Pseudomonadati > Aquificota > Aquificia > Aquificales > Hydrogenothermaceae > Sulfurihydrogenibium > Sulfurihydrogenibium subterraneum. The sequence goes on from NZ_JHUV01000009.1 coordinate 21,993, forward strand.
TTATCTACTATATCATCTAACTTTGCTTCGTGTACTCCCCATATACCGTCAACCTTTAGGCTTTCACAGTTATACTTGTTTTTATCTCTAACAAGTCCGTAGACTTTATGACCTGCTTTTTTTAAAAATACTGCAAAAACTGTACCTACTGCACCAAGTCCTACAATAAGTATGTTTTTCATTTTAGCTCTAAAAACCTTGCTATCTCGTTTAAATCTGGTGGTAGTTCAACAGGTTTTTCGCTTGCCTTTATTACAGTGTCAGGGTCTTTAAGACCATTTCCTGTTAGTGTACATACAATAGTTTCTCCACCTTTAAAAAGACCCTTTTTATATGCTTTTATAACACCTGCAATGGAAGCTGCAGATGCTGGCTCACAGAAAACCCCTTCTGTAGATGCTACTAACTTGTATGCTTGTAGTATCTCTTCATCTGATACTGCATCTATAAACCCATTACTCTCCTTTGCTGCTTGTAGGGCAGGTTGCCAGCTGTAAGGGTTGCCTATTCTTATTGCGGTTGCTATCGTTTGTGGATTTTTTATAGGAAAACCTTTTACGATAGGTGCTGACCCTTCTGCTTGCCATCCTATCATTCTTGGCGTTTTTTTAGCTTTACCAAGCTGATAGTACTCTTTATAACCTTTCCAGTACGCCGTAATATTACCAGCATTTCCAACAGGTATAAAATGAAAATCAGGTGCATCTTCAAGATAGTCCACTATTTCAAATGCAGCTGTCTTTTGACCTTCTATTCTGTAAGGATTAACTGAGTTTACAACTTCTACTGGGAATTTTTCTCCTATCTCTCTTACAATTTCAAGAGCATCGTCAAAGTTCCCCATCACAGCTATGATTTTAGCTCCGTAAACCATAGCCTGAGATAGTTTCCCTATGGCAACCGCACCTTTTGGTAGTAGAACGTAAGCTCTCATTCCAGCCCTTGCTGCGTAAGCAGCTGCAGATGCAGAAGTGTTTCCTGTTGATGCACATATTACAGCTTCTTTACCTGTTTCTTTTGCTTTTGATATAGCCATAGTCATACCACGGTCTTTGAAAGACCCTGTAGGGTTTAGTCCTTCGTACTTTAAATAGATTGTAAGATTTTTATCGGGAGCTATCTCTTTTGAGAGGTTATCTGCTTTTATAAGGGGTGTGTTCCCTTCGTGAAGAGTTATAATCGGTGTTTTATCACTTACTGGTAAGTACTCTCTGTAAGCTTCAATTATTCCATTCCATTTACATCCCAAGAAAATTTGCCTCCTTTATGTATTAGATTTTTGAAGTTCTTTCATAAGCTCTTCTGTTATTGGTCCTTCTGGACTTCTGTTTATGAATTGTTGAACGATAGGGTCAGGATGGTTCTTAATCTCTTGTGGAGTTCCTACTGCATAAATAACACCTTTGTGTATCATTGCTATTTTATCAGCTATATTAAAAGCACTTTCTAAATCGTGGGTAACAACTATAGAAGTAACTCCAAGCTCGTCTCTTAATTTTAAAATAAGGTTGTCTATCATTGCAGAGGTTACAGGGTCTAATCCAGAGGTAGGCTCATCGTAAAGTATAATTTCTGGGTCATAAGATATAGCCCTTGCTAGAGAGACCCTTTTTCTCATACCGCCTGAAAGTTGTGAAGGGTAAAGGTCTTCTATGTCTTTTAATCCTACTAATGCTAACTTTTGTGTTGCAAGTTTTCTAATCTCATGCTCTGGCATTTTCGTGTTTTCAAGGTAGTAAAAACCTACATTTTCCCAAATTTTTAAACTGTCAAAGAGGGCTCCTTCTTGGAAAAGATATCCTATCTTTTTTCTAAACTCTATAAGCTCAAAATCTTTTAGTGTTGTTATGTCAACTCCATTGACGTAAATCTTTCCTGATGTAGGTTTAAGAAGTCCAATAATGTGTTTTATAACTGTACTTTTACCGCTACCACTTCCCCCCATTATTACAAAAACTTCTCTTTCTCTTACCTCAAAACTAACATTTTTTAAAACTTCTCTTTTTCCAAAAACTTTTACTAAGTTTTCAACCTTTATCTTAACACTCAAACTAATTCCTCTTTTTTAGAATATAAAAATTATAACATCGATATGTCTATCTGATTAAAACTTTCTACTTGAGTATAAGGAAAATCTTTTACATACTCTGCATCGTTTGGTCTGACCAATCTAATGACTTTCATCCCAGCTTTAGCTGATGCCAGTATCTCATCTGGATTATCTGATAAAAATAATATCTCACTTGGACTTAATCCTATATTTTGTGCTATTTTTGTGTAAGAAAGTGAGTCTTTTTTGTTTCCAATGTTTGTATCAAAGTAGCCTGAAAATAGATAGTTTAAATCTCCGAAGTTAGTATTTGAAAAAAGCAGTTTCTGTGCCTTTACAGACCCAGAAGAGTAAATATACAGCTTAATTCCTTTTTCATACCACTCTTTTAATTTTTCGTAAGCATCAGGATAAACATAACCTTTTAACTCTCCAGACTTATAACCCTCTTCCCAAATAAAACCTTGAAGCTCTTTAAGGGGGGTTATTTTTCTATCTTCTTCTATCCATTTTTTTAAAGTTTGTATTATCTCTTCTAAAGATAACTCTCTTCCTTCTATTTTCTTAACATCTTCCAATATTTTTACTATCTGGGGATTATCTTTGTTTTTTAAAACAAACTCTTGAATCTTTTCGTAAGAATAGGGAAATAAAACGTCTTTTACAAAAGAGATTGGTGTTGTAGTTCCTTCTATATCGGTTAAAACAGCCTTAACCATCAACTACTCCTTTTAGTATGTTGTTATAGGGTCTTCTTCTATTTTTTTGTAGTTTTTAAGCACATAAATGTAATACTGTCTAACTTTGACTTCTCTATATTTTACATCATAGATAGTTTGGAATTCTACAGATTCAAAACCAGATTTAACTTTATCTGTAATAGGATGGTCTGCAACGTATATTCCCCAATATCCTTTGTTTTCATACTTTTCTAATCCTTCCCACAAATCCCACTGGTTCATTCTCCTGTCAACCCTTATGCAGTATACAAAAGGTTTTCCTTCCATATAAAAACTCAGCTCCGATGATATGTGGTAAGAGTCTGAAAAAACAAAACTTTTAGGATAATCTTTTTTTAATTTACTTACAAACGTTCCCAGCTCCTGCCAACCTACAAGTCTTTTTGTAGGGTCTATTTTAGGGGGTAGAAGAATTGTAAGCCCTACTTTATCTAAAAGTGGTGTATAAAAAAGAATAATGATAGACAACAAAGATAATGCCATAGGCATTATTGCTAATTTTAAAAATCTTTTATAAACATAGTATCCAGCTATAATGTATAAAGTAGAGTATCCAAATGCAGGCCAGTTTGCTTCAACATTTTTTTTCAAAGCCATAAACCCAAAAAATAGAAAAATTACTATTGGTGATAATGCTAAGTATATTAATTTTTCATCTTTTTCTTTAAATGGTTTATAAACAGAGTAAATAAAAAATGGCAGTAAAAATACAGAGTTGATACCAATCTGCCCCAGTATATAATCTCCAAAATGTTTAAAGTTTAACTCAAATCCTTGGTCTGTACCTGAGAGCTTCCCTACGTGTTTAAAACTTACAAAGTCGTTATTAAAGTTCCAATAAAGCACAGGCAAAGTAAAAAGTCCAGCTATAAAAATAGCTATGTAAAACCACTTCTCTTTAAATGTTTTCCTTGAAAAAAGTGTAAGGTAAATAAGCATTACATGAAAGAAAAAAACAACTGAATACTTAGATAAAAATCCCAATCCTGCAACTATTCCAGTTAAAATCCAGAATATTGGTTTATTTTCTTTGACTGCTACATAAAAAAGATAAGATAAAGCAAGATAAAAGAAGGCTAAAGGCGTATCAGTAAGAAATAAGATAGATGCTATGTCGTAGGCAGGTATAAAGTATATAAAAACAGAGTTAAAAAAAGCAAGTTTTTCATCTTTAAACAGATAAAGTGAAAATAAGTAAGTTGTTAAAGCTATCAAAAATCCTAAAATAATTGCGTTAATCCTTACTCCTATCTCTGTATCTCCTAAAATAGCTGTTGATAAAAAGTTTAAGTATGCTATCAAAGGTGGCTTTGAGTAGTAAGACAGGTCTAAAAACTTAGACCATAGCCAGTACTGTGCTTCTTCTGGTGATAAGTTTATGTCTCTAAACAGTACATAAAAAACTCTCAAAATTAAGACAGCTATGTGAAAAGCTAAAATTTTTTTAAGCATAATTTAAATTTTCCTGCTAAAATTTTAATTTAAATTGTTTATCTTTCATAAATAAAAAGCTTTGTATCTTTTAAGTCGTACTCTTTTACTAATTTTAATTTTTCTCTTTTTGTGCAGTCGATTAAATAATCCCAGTTATTTGTTAAGTGTGATTTTTTTATAACTTTGTTTAATTTTATATCTAAATATAAGGCAAAGACTTTTTCTCCATAACAGTCAAATGCTATATTTTTTGACTTACTGACTGTTTGGTATATATCTTCCGCTATTGCTTTTCTTGATACCTTTTTTTCCATATATAGAGGGATGCCTATAAACCCTAATAAAAATCTTACAAATACAATAAAAGTAGCAGAGATAAGGAATATTTTAATCCATCTATCTCTACCAATGTTAACTATTAAATAAGCAAAAATTATGGCGACTAGAGGAAATAAAGGCAATACATATCTTCCTGCACTTTTTGATATAAGAAAAGGTATGTAGTTAACTAAAACTAGTACTATTAAAATTTTTATTTTCGGGTCAATCTCAACCTTTTGATTAGCTCTATAAACAGATATTAAAAGCAATAATACAATAAGGCTTGATGGTAGAAGTTGTTTAAAGTTTAGGATAGGGAAAGATATTATATTGACTAGTCGATTTATTAAATCAGTATTCGTACTTGGATGCTGATTAGAATGTAGACCAATTCTAGCCAAACTCTCTTGAAGTAAAAAGTTTAAGTAATTAATAGATTCAGCGGTATTTATTATCCAAATGTAAGGGATAAAAAAAGCAAAAAGTAATCCTGCTAATAGATATAAATTAAAGATTATTCTAATACTCCTTAGATAAAGTATAAATCCGAAAATTGTTCCTAAGAAAAAGACTATAGAAGGAAAACCTTTTAATAAAAAGGATAGTCCAAAGATAATTCCTGCTAGGAGTAAAAAAATATTTTTCTTTTCATAAAAACCTATAAATAAACAGGTCATCATAAGGAAGATAAAAAATGTATATGTAATGTCTATTTCTGCCAGATAACCATACCAGAATATAACATCAAAGAAGGTTACAAACACAAGTACAGAAATTAAACTCAAATATCTATTTTTTAAAATCTTAAATGAAAAAAAGTATAACAGTAGAGAATTTAAACCTAAAAATGTTATAGTTACAAGTCTTCCCGTTAACTCATTCCATCCAAAAATAAAAGAGTATAAAACAATTAGCCAGTTAAATAAAGGTGGTTTTAAGTGATAATTCTCTCCTAAGACTGTAGGCTGTAGAAAATTTTTTTCTTGAAACATCTCGTATGCTATTAAAGCTCTAAGAGATTCTTCTCCTCTAAACTCTAGTATATGTAAGTTAGGAAATAGAGATAATAAAGCAAACAAAATTAGAGTAATTAAGATTTTCTCGTTCTTAAACCACATCCCAGCTTTTTGGAAGAAAATATTTTTATTTATAAATCTTGCAAGTTGTTTCATAAAATATACTCACTTATAATAAATTAAGTAAAGATATTATAAACAAAATTTAACTTTAACACACCTGAACATTTTCATTACAACCCTTGGACTGTTTGCAGAGTTGTAAAACCAAACCCAGATATTGAGCAATTAAAAAAATACGTTGATTATCTTGTATCTATTTCGTAAAGCATTACTGAAGTTAAAAAACGATTTTTAGAAATTAAATTAAAACTCATCCAAGTATTGTATCAAAATTGCCTTTTTCCTCATTTCTTTTAAAGTTTCTATATCATCAGTTGAGTTTATTTTAGCCTTTACATCTTCGGGCAAAACTCCAAACTTCAACTCAAGTATTTCAAATATAGAATCTTTTAGCCCTTGTTGTAGTCCTTGCTGTAATCCCTCTTTTATAAACTTTTCTTTCCCTGTCTTTAAAGCTTTTCCTATTCCTGGATAACTCTCTAACTCTTCCCACGTCCACTCTATCGTTATTGGCATCTCAAAATCCTCCTGCCTTATGTACCTCTTTATCTCTTCCTCTATATTATTCCTTATTTTACTTATTTCAAGAAACAGTGTAAATAACTCTTTCCTATCTTTCGGACTTGCTCTCTTTATCTCTTTTATTACATTCTCTACATAAAACCTTGGGTTTTCTATTTTACACAGTCCTGCAAGTAGTTTGTCTGTGATGTTTGGACTTGATACTAACTCTCTGCAAGGTACATCTTTCATATCTATCAATCTATATCTGTAAGTCCAGTCTGAAAACTGTATTTTGTCTGACATTTTTAAGGGTTCTTTTCCTATGTATATACATACTTGGACTAGGTCTTTTGGTTTGTATTTGTCAGTGATGAGATAAAAGTATTCAAACATTCTGTAAGGCATAGATGGGTCGTTGGTACTTTGGATTTCTATGTGTAATAAAGTATTATCTTCCAACTTAACAACTAAGTCAGCTTCTCTATTTTTAACGATTTTAAGGTCTGTGTCTTGAAGGAGTTGCCAGTTTATTTTTTTACCAAGGATTATTTCTATTAGTTTTGTAGCTGGTTTTTAAACAGATGTTTAAGTAATAGGTCGGTTTTTATTTTTTCCAATAGTTTATACTCCTACTTCTGTTAAACCACATGCCAGCTTTTTGGAATAAATATTTTTTCAAAAGTCTTTATTGCATACCTATCTGTCATTCCTGCTATATAATCAACAGCTGCTTGTTTTGGCTCGTAGCTACCCCATAAATTTAAGTACTTTTCATAGAATGGAATTTCGTAGTAATGTTTTTCGTAGTATTCAAAGAGAGCTTTTAGTATTCCTTTTGCTTTGTCAAGCTCTTTTTTTACAGGGTCTGCAAAGTAAACTTTTTCGTATAAAAAGTCTCTCAGTTTATACATAGCATCGTAAATCTTTTCATCCATAACTATGTATTTGTAATCGTTTTCTATGGTAGAGTTTATAATGCTTATAACAAGGGTTGATATTCTTTTAGATTTTGTATCGCCTAAGATTTTTACTACATCTTCAGGAATATCAGACTCTTTTACCAATCCAGCTCTTATGGCATCTTCTAAATCGTGATTTATGTAAGCTATCTTATCTGCTATTCTTACTATCTGCCCTTCCAAGGTTTTTGGCATGTTTCCTTCTGTTATTAAAGGTGATTTTCCTTTACTGTGTTTTAGTATTCCATCTCTCGTTTCTTTTGTAAGGTTTAAACCTCTTCCTTCATTTTCTAACTTTTCCACAACCCTTAAACTGTGTTTTGCGTGGTGATAGCTTCCACTTTCTTTTAGTATAAACTCTCCTGCGTGTCCAAAAGGTGTGTGCCCTAAATCGTGTCCGTAGCATATAGCTTCTACTAAATCTTCGTTGAGTCTTAGAGCTCTTGCTATAGTTCTTGATATTTGAGATACTTCTAATGTATGGGTTAGTCTTGTTCTGTAATGGTCTCCTTCTGGAGATAGAAAGACCTGGGTTTTATGTTTTAGTCTTCTGAAAGATTTAGAGTGGAGGATTCTGTCTCTATCCCGTTGGAATTTTGTTCTTACACTACATTCTGGTTCTTCTACATCTCTGCTTGCGTAAAGACTTTTAGCAGCTGAAGGGTGTAAGTACCTTATCTCAAATTCTTCTAAACTCTGGCGTATGTTCATATTAGCTCATACTTTATTAAAAGCTCTGCTATTTGAACTGCGTTTGTTGCTGCGCCTTTTCTAAGGTTGTCTCCTACTATCCACATAGATAGACCGTTTTCAAATCCAGCATCTTTTCTTATTCTTCCTACAAATACGTCATCTTTCCCTGCAACTTCAATAGGAACAGGATATACGTTGTTTATAGGGTCATCTTCTACTATTACTCCAGGAGCTTTCATAAGAATTTCCCTTGCTTCTTCTGCTGTTATAGGAAGTTCTGTTTCTATTGTGACAGCTTCGCTGTGTCCTACATAAACAGGGACTCTTACACAGGTTGGGGATACCTTTATGTCTGGCTCGTGCATAATTTTCCTTGTTTCGTTTATCATTTTCATCTCTTCTTTTGTGTAGCCGTTTGGTTCAAAGTTATCTATTCTTGGTATAACGTTAAAAGCTATGTGGTGAGGTAAAGCTTGAGGATAGTAGTATCTGCCTTCCATTACTGCTTTTGTCTCATTTTCAAGGTCTGCTATTGCAGTAGCTCCTGCTCCAGATACAGCTTGATAAGTTGCAACGATTATTCTTTTTATTTTTTTAACTTTATGGATAGGATATAAAGCAACTACCATCTGTATTGTAGAGCAGTTTGGGTTTGCTATTATACCTTTATGCCACTTTACGTCTTCTGGGTTTACCTCAGGGACTACAAGTGGAACATCTGAATCCATTCTAAAAGCAGAGCTGTTATCTATAACAACAGCTCCTTTACTTACAGCGATAGGAGCCCATTTTTTACTCCTTTCTCCACCTGCAGAAAACAAAGCTATGTCAATACCTTTAAAAGCATCTTCACTTACGGCTTCAACTTTATACTTAACTCCCATATACTCAACTTCTTTTCCCGCAGACCTTTCTGATGCTAAGAATTTTATTTCATTTATAGGAAAATTTCTCTCTTCTAAAACTTTAATCATAGTTTGACCAACTGCCCCTGTTGCACCTAAGATAGCTACATTGTAGGATTTCATGATGCCTCCTAAAAAAGTTTTGTTGTAAAATATTTTACAATACTTTGATTAATAAATTGGAGAAAATGAAGAAGTTATACAAAAACCCTGTTTTTATAATTGTGTTTCTTACATCTTTAATGGGCTTGCCTTTTTTAGTTTTTCTTATGGATAAGTATCTTTTAAACCTAAGTGAGCCTGTTTTATTTTTAGCAGAACTTAGTATAATAACTATGGGTATAACTTCTGCAACTATAATTCTTTTGTTTTTCTTTAAAAAATAAAGGGGGTATGAAATGAAAAAGATTTATTTATTTGCTTTATCAGCATTGGTTTTATCTTCTTGTGCTTCTGAAGATAAGATAGTTTCTCTTCAAAGAGAGATTTTAAGCATTAGGCAAGAATTAAATGAACTTAAAGACCAAACCAGGTCAAACACAGAAGCCATTACAAATCTTACTTCAAGGGTAGATAGACTATCCCAAGCTGTATCTCAAAACACTACAGATATAGAAAAGCTAAAAGCGTCTAAGCTGTCTGAAGAAAAGCCTCAAGTCAAACAACCCCCATCTCCTCCTCCTCAAGAGATAAAGAGAGAAGGCAAAGAAGAAGTAGCGGTGCCTCAAAACGATAAACAGCTTTATCAGTACGCCCTTGACCTTTATTTTAAAGGTAATATAGAAGAGTCAAGAAAAGCGTTTGTAGAGTTTTTAAAAAAATATCCAGACTCTGACTTATACGGAAACGCAATATTCTGGGCAGGACAGACTTTTTACGCGGAGAGAAAGTATAAAGATGCTGTAGAAATATGGAATCTTTTACTTCAAAAGTGTGATGAAGGAAAAATTAAAAGATGTGTAAAGTATCCTGATGCTATGTTAAAAATAGGTTATTCTTATATAGAGATGGGCGATGTGGAAAAAGGTAAAAAGTATTTACAAGATTTGATTCAAAAATATCCCGATACAGAAGCAGCTGCTTTAGCTAAGAAAAAACTTGAGGCTCTTAAATGATAGAAAATCTGTATAAAATTCCTAATCACGTTGCTATTATTATGGACGGAAACGGGAGATGGGCTAAAAGAAGAGGTCTTGAAAGGATATATGGACACAAAGAAGGTGTAAAGGCAGTAGAGAGAGCTATAAAGTTTGCTAAAAAAGTAGGAATAAAATATTTAACCCTTTTTGCATTTTCCACAGAAAACTGGCAAAGACCTACAGATGAAGTAAATGCAATAATGTCTTTACTTGTAGAATACATTAACGAAAAAATTCCTATGCTTTTAGAAAATGATGTAAAACTAATTTTTATGGGAAAAAAGGAAGGTCTTTGGGACAGTGTTTTACAAGCAATGGAAAAAGGAGAGAAAGAAACGGCACACTGTAGTAGTTTAACGGTAGTTATAGCCCTAAATTACAGTGGTAAAACGGAGATTTTAGATGCTGTTAATAAAATTTTAAAATCTAAGGTTGATAGTATAGATGAAGAGACTTTCAGACAATTTTTTTACAGACCTGAAATTCCCGACCCTGATTTGTTAATTAGAACAAGTGGAGAAAAGAGAATATCTAACTTCCTACTGTGGCAACTTGCCTACACTGAACTTTACTTTACAGATGTTTTATGGCCAGACTTTGATGAAGAAGAATTTTTAAAAGCCCTTTACGATTACCAGAGCAGAGAAAGAAGGTTTGGTAAAGTTTTAAATGAATGAACTTTTAAAAAGAATTTTATCAGCTTTAATTCTCTCTATTTTAGTAATTGTTGGAATTATATATTTACCTGTTTCAGCTGTTAAGATAGCTATCTCACTTATAACAGTTTTGTGTATTTACGAAGTTTTTAAGTTACTTGATAAAAAGTTGACAGGCATTTACAGTAAACAAGTCTTATTTGTTAGCTTTCTATCTTCTATTTCTCTTTTGTTTTTTTCTTTTTATCTATCAATTATGATTATTACCCTTTACAGCTTCTTTACAGCTGTTAAAAAGTATGATTTAAATTATTTAAGCTACAGTATTTTTGGATTTTTCTACGGTGTTTTTTTTCCATCTTCTTTGGGACTTCTTGCGAGTATTGATAAAAATCTTTTGTTTGTTTTATTTAGCGTTGTCTGGACTGGAGATACTCTTGCTTACTTTGTAGGTAAAAACTTTGGTAAAAATAAACTATCTCCAATTTTATCTCCTAAAAAGACTTGGGAAGGAGCTGTTGGAAGTTTTTTAGGGTCGGTTGTTGGAGGGTTTTTAGCTATAAAATTTTTTAATTTTCAAATTTACTGGATAATTCCTGTTGTAGTTTCTGCTGTTTTACTTCAGGTAGGAGACTTGTTTGAAAGCTTTATAAAAAGGCAAGTAAATGTTAAAGATTCTTCAAACTTAATTCCAGGTCATGGAGGAATATTAGACAGAATAGACTCTCTTATTTTTGCCTCAGCTGTATTTTTTATGTTTTATGAGTTGTTAAAGTCTTTTTCCATTGCATCTTGATAAGAGTATGGACTTTCTGTGGGTATGTTAAAATCGTCAGGATTGTAATTATTGTTTATAAGCCATATTTTTAATCTTCCTCTTGCTAAAATCCAAGCAGTTTTTAGTTCATTAGGTAATTTACTTTTTAAACTTGGATATCTCTCAAAGAGAATATGTATTCTAACTCTGGAATTTTTTATGCTCTTTATCCAAGATTTTCCTGCATTTTCTCCACCAGCTAAGCCTCTAAAGTTATCAAGTTTATACATATGTTCTAAAATAACCGCTAGGAAGCTTATACAGGCATCTAAATCTCTTCTTCCCATATCTTCTATTTCCTCTATCAAATTGTCCCAATCTACAAGCTCGTAAGATTTTTCTTTGAGAAATCTCAAGTTAATCTCTACCCACAGTGGAAAATCTTTATTATAAAGCTGTTTTAACTCTTCTTTTGAAACATATAGTGTTTTCATACTTTACCCTCAATTAAACACTTTCACTATGTTGTAGTAGGTGTCCCTTTGGGCTGGGATAAAGCCTGCGTCTTTTATCTGTTTTGCCATTTTTTCAGGTCTTGGACTTGATACTTTAAATCCTGTAGATGCTACCACATTTTCCTCAATCATAGTGCTTCCAAGGTCGTTAGATCCAAACCTTAAACCTGTCTGTCCTATCTTCATAGTTTGAGTTACGTGGGAAGATTGGATATTATCAAAGTTGTCAAGATAAATTCTTGAAATTGCTAAAACTTTTAGATACCATACAGAAGTTGCAGGTTCTAAATGGTCTAACATTGTATTGCCTTTTTGAAAAGTCCAAGGTATAAACGCAGTAAAACCTCCTGTTTGGTCTTGGAGCTGTCTGACATTTTCAAGATGCTGTATTATGTGTTTCGGTTTTTCAACGTGTCCAAACATCATCGTTGCTGTAGACCTCATTCCAAGCTCGTGAGCTGTTCTGTGAACTTCAAGCCACTGGGCTGTAGTTGTTTTATTTGAAGATATTAAAACTCTAACTTCATCGGACAGAATTTCAGCTCCCCCACCCGGTAAAGACATAAGGCCTGCTTCTTTTAACTTTTCAAGAACTTGTTTTATACTCATTTTTTCTAACTTAGCAATATAGTTAATTTCAGTTGCAGATAAAGAGTGAATCTGTATCTGTGGAAATCTTTCTTTTATCCTTGAAAATAGTTCTACGTAAAAATCTAATCTTAAGTCTGGGTTTAGTCCCCCTTGCATTAAAAGAGTAGTTCCTCCCCAGTCTACAAGTTCCTGTATTTTTGCAAATATTTCGTCAAGGTCAAGTACGTAAGCATCTTTGTCAGATTTTCTTCTCTGAAAGGCACAGAACTTACATCCCGCAACGCATATATTTGTATAGTTAATATTCCTATCTACAACAAATGTGGCTATGTTATCTGGATGTTTTTTCTGCCTTACAAAATCTGCAAGTCTTCCAAGGGTTAAAAGGTCATAGTTTTCCAGCATATACAGAGCTTCTTCTGGAGTTATCCTTTCTCCTTCTAAAACTTTATCAATTAAAACTTTTTCTTTAAGCATTTACATTTGCCTCTACTTTGTTTTTAGGATTTCCTTCTAAGTAAGATTTAAGGTTATCTAATGTTATATCAAGTATTCTATATAAAGCATCTTTTGTGTTATAGGCGTTATGGGGTGATACTATAACGTTTTCTGAATGTAATACGTAAAAAGATTCTAACGCTTTTTTTAGTTTTATTGCAGGAATATCATCTCTTTTTAGATACTCTTCTTCTATTAAAACTTCTTCAGCTTCAAATGTATCTAAACCTACTCCACCTGCAAGTCTACCTTCTTTAAGCGCTTGAACAATAGCCTCCATCTCAACGACAGGACCTCGAGAAGTGTTTACAAGCATTGCATCAAGTTTCATAAGTTTAATGTTAAATCTATTTATAAGATGATGAGTAGATTTGTTATAAGGAACGTGTAATGTGACTATATCAGACATTCTAAGTAAATCTTCAAGTCCTACGTACTCAACACCGTATTTATCTATCAACTCTTTATCTTTATACCTATCATAAACAAGTATTTTCATACCAAAGCCGTATGCAATCCTTATAACGTGTTTTCCTATTCTTCCTGCTCCGATTACGCCGATAGTTTTCCCCATCAAATCTATTCCTGTTAAACCATCCCTTGAAAATATACCTTTTGAAGTCCTTTCTATCATTGGTTTAAACTTCCTTGCAAGTGCAAGAATTAAGGCAAAAGTGTACTCTGCAACTGTATTGTTTCCGTACCCAGGAACGTTGCAAACAGTTATGCTATTTTTTGATGTGTATTCAACGTCTATATGGTCGTATCCAGTAGAACGGGTTATAATAAGTTTTAAATTGGCCATCTTACTTAAAACGTCTTTATTAAGTTTTGAGTATATAAACACTATAGCCACATCTATATTTTTGTAAAGCTCTACATTTGTATCATCAAGAGGTTCTTTTGTAAATTCAACTTCAACATCTAATCCCATGTCTTTTATCTTCTTTTCTAGATAAAGTCTTTCCCAATCTTCTACTTCAAAAAAGTGAACTTTCATAGTCAACCCTCCTTGGGTTTTACTTTATTATACTATAAATGTACTGATTCTAAATCTAAAAACACCATTATAAATCTATCTAATCCTAGTGAAGCTCCTGCTGACTGAGGAAGATTTTTAACGGTTTGAATAAACTCTGTGTCTAAAGGATAGTCAAATCCTTCTTTCTTTTTAATTTCTATATCTTTAAGTAGTCTTTTTTCTAACTCTTGTGGGTTGTTTAACTCATCATAACCGTTTACAAGCTCTATACCGTGTATATAAGCTTCAAACCTTTTTCCTTTACCATTTTCTACTTTTGCAAAGGCTGAAAGCTGTGGCGGATAATCGTATACAAAAATTGGTTTTTCTAATCCTAAATTTGGCTCTACATAGAAAGCGTATATATGAAAAAATAACTCTTCCCAGTTATCACTTCCTTTAAAGTAAGGTTCATTTTGTTTTAAAAACTCATTCATCTTTTCAATGTTATCAGGATATATTTTTGTGTACCTGTAAAAAGCATCATCTACTGTTATTTTTTCCCAGTTTGTTAAATCGTAGTTTTTCCCTTTATAAGTAATAAAAGGTTTTCTATACAAAGATATTGCTGTTTCTATGAATATGTTTTTAGTGTCTTCCATTAGGTCTTCAAGGTTGTAATTTACTCTGTACCATTCAAGCATCGTAAACTCTATCTTATGCTTGTAAGAGCCTTCAAAATTTCTAAAGACTTTTGTTATTTGAAAAATGTCTGACTTTATTTGAGAGATGATTTTTTTCATTTTAGGCTCAGGAGATGTATGAAGAAACTTTCTTATCTTTTCTTTTTTTTCATTGAAAACAAAAAGTTCTACTGGATATATATTACTATCTAAGTTGGGATAGTCTAATAGAATGTCTGTGAAAACCTCTATTGCACCTGTTTTGTAAAAATAATCTCTGATAGACTGGTATATTTTGGATTTTTTTTCAAAGATCTCTTTCATAGATTAAAGCGGGCTTACTAGCCCGCAAGAGTTTAACTTTCTACAGGATATACGCTTACAACTTTTTTACCTTTAGATGTTTCAAACTTAACTTTTCCATCAATTAAGGCAAAGAGAGTGTAATCTTTTCCCATTCCAACATTTTTACCGGGATATACCTTTGTTCCTCTCTGTCTTATTAGAATGTTACCTGCTCTTACAACCTGCCCATCGTATCTTTTAACTCCAAGGCGTTTAGATATACTATCACGACCGTTACGTGTTGAACCACCACTTGCCTTTGATGCCATATCATTTCCTCCTTAAGCTATTTCTTCAATCTTTAATAAAGTAAAGGGTTGTCTGTGTCCGTTTAATCTTTTGTAGTTCTTCTTCCTTTTGTATTTGAATACTAAAACTTTTTTGTGTTTTCCGTGTTTTAATACAGTTGCCTTTACTGTACCTTCTGTTTTCAAGTTTCCTTGATCATCTTTTACACATATAGCAGGGATCTCTATCTTGTCCCCTTCGTTAGCACAAAGCTTTTCAACCTTTAAAAGTGCTCCTGACTCAACTTTATACTGCTTTCCACCTGTCTTTATAACAGCGTACATAAATGCCTCCTTTTTCTGGAATGTTAGATTAGATAGTATATCACAAAACTTATTCTTGTAGCAACATCTTTGCAACAGATTCAAAATCGTATAAATCATTACTTATTTTATCAACATTTTTAAAGTCAGTTGCTTCAAATAGTGATATATACTCATCTTTAAGTTTAGACACTATAAAGTCGTAAGCTTGTTTTTCTTTTGTTATAAACGGAACGTCAAATTTTGCGTCTTTTATTACATGGAAAAGCTGAATCTTTTGAGTATCGTGATCTATAAATGAGTAATAAGAGTAGTCTCCCATGATTATTCCTTCAAAATTTTTCCAGAGTTTATAAAATTCTCTATAAAACACAGGATAAAGCTTATCTAAATTTTTAAAATAAACTATATCAAAACCTGACAAGTTTTCTATCAGTAAAGAGTCTGGACTTTGAATAGATTCACAAGGTATTACAATGTAGGTTTTAGATGATAAACCTACCTCTAAGTCGTTTAAAAGGTAATTTAAAAGGTATCCTGTAAATGCAGTATCTTGCGTTCTTAAAATTAATCTGTTTTTTCTACCACTACCAACTTTTTTAAATTCTTCAATTAAGTCTACAAAGCTTCCTGTTTCTGGAAAGGCCTTTTTACAGTTTATCGTGTAGTTTACTGGTGAAGGAGTTCTTAAAAATGGTTTTATCTTCAAAGCTGACAGTATTTTATTAACGAAAAATACTATCTCATTTAAGAATTCAACCGCTTCATTTAAAGACATTCCAAATCTTCTGAGTTTGTTGTAAAGTATATATCCACTTTTTTTATCGTTGTAAACAAGATAGTTTAAACCTAAAAATATTAAGTAAAAGATATAAGCTCTTTTTAAGTTTCTGTTAGAGAGATTTAACTGCTGAGATTGTAAGGACAGTTGAGGGTTAAGGATTAAATGTGCCAGCTTATAACTGTCGTTTACTTCAACTAAAAATTTAAATCTTCTATTTAGGAAATCTTTATTCATAGATAAAAAATCTTCTCCAAAAAAGACTTTCTCATAAATCCTTGTTATGTAAGAGTAAAGTTTTACAGTGTTTTTTATTAGTTTTTTATATTTTTCATCTTTTTTTGCAAATAGGATAACGGAAGAAGATATAAGCTCAAGTAAAAGTAAAAGCAAGCCTGCTTTCTTTTTAGGTTGAAAAGATATTAAAGGTGGGAGTTTCTTAAAAAGCTCTACTTTAGTTAAATTAACTTGATTAAATTCTTCAAAGTCTGGAAGTGGAGATTTGTAAGTGGTTATAAACAGTTCAAAATACTGATAAACTAACTTTTTTAATTTTTCTAAACCAATTCTTGATATAGCTGTTGGTAAGTCTTTTATTTCTTCAACAGCTCCTTCTGAAATAGAATTCGCCGTTTCAATTATCTTATTTTTTAATAACGTTAAAGGATTGATTAAAAAAGCTAAACTTTCTGCATCTGTGTTAGGGTCGTCAACTTCTGCTAAAAGGTTTATAAGGTTGATAAATTCGGGAGATAAATTTATACTGTCAAAATCCTTCTCTGATATAGAGTACTTTTTAGTTGTTGAAAAGGTTTTTAAGTATTTTGTATTTTTCTTTATAAACTCTACATCTTCAAAATCTTGTTTAAAAACAAGGTCAATCCGTGTTTCTGTTATCTCTTTTACAAAGCATCTATACTCTTTTCCATTTATTTTAACTGGAATAGTTAAACCTTCTTGAATTAGGTTTGTTTTTTTATCTGTTTTTATTCTAAGTAGAGTTTTTGATATAAACTCAGCGTATCCGTAGTCTTCTATCTTTATGTTTTCTAAATAATACTTATCCCAGCGTAATTCAAACTCTTCCATTTTTTCCTCATTTAATAATGATTTTACAAAATTTTGGCATATATTTATTTTTTAAGATTATATCATAACAGGTGATACACAATGAAAGTACAAGCATGGTTATCAGAAAAAAGGAAAGAAAATAAAGTTTTATGTAAAGCATGTTCTCAAAGGTGTGTTTTAGATGTTGGAGAGTATGGTAAATGTGGTATAAGAAAAAACGAGGATGGTCAGCTTTACTTAACAGTTTATGGCTTGGCAGCTGCCTATAATATAGACCCTATAGAAAAAAAACCATTATTCCATTTTCTACCCAGTACAGATATTCTATCCGTTGGAACTGTAGGATGTAATTTTAGTTGTAAATTCTGTCAAAACTGGGAGATTTCTCAATATCCGAAAGAGCATAACTTTGATGTTTTTGGCGAAAATCTTATCCCACAAACCATTGTAAATATAGCAAAAACTCAGAATATTCCTTCTATAGCTTTTACCTATAACGAGCCGGTAGTTGTTTTTGAGTATGCTTACGACACATTTAAACTTGCTAAAGAGTACGGTATTAAAACTGTTTTTGTTAGTAGCGGTTATGAAACCAAAGAAGCTCTTGACACTATAAGACCTTATTTAGATGCGGCAAACATAGATTTAAAAGCTTTTACAGATAAATTTTACAGAGAAATCTGTGGTGCAAGATTAAAACCAGTTTTAGAGGCTATAGAATACGCATACAAATTGGGTATATGGATAGAGATTACAACTTTAATAATACCAGGAGAAAATGATAGTAAAGAAGAGTTAAGAGATATAGCAAGATTTATAGCATCTATAGATAAAGATATTCCTTGGCATATATCAAAATTTTACCCTATGTATAAGATGAAAGACCATCCACCTACACCTATATCTAAACTTATTGAGGCTTACGATATAGGAAAAGAAGAAGGATTAAACTATGTATACGTAGGAAATGTATTAGATGAAGATAGAGAGTCAACCTACTGTCCAAACTGTAATTTTAAAGTTATAGAAAGGTCTGGATACGTTGGACAGTTTGTTAAAAACCACCTTGTAGATGGTAAATGTACTAAATGTGCTACTGCTATAAAAGGAGTTTGGAAATAATCACTTAACTATAAGGTTTAAAATCTTTCCTTGAATAAATATAGTTTTAGTAATCTGTTTTCCTTCTGTCCATTTTTTAACATCGGGATTGTTTAAAGCTATATTTACAACATCTTCCTCAGTAGCATCTACTGGAACTTTTATTGTAGCTCTTAACTTTCCATTTATTTGAACTGGTATCTCTTTTTCTTTTTCTATCAGTAGATTCTCATCGTAGGTAGGATAAGGATAGTCTATAGTAAATCCGCTGTTGCCCAATTTATTCCAAAGATAATCTGCCATAAACGGAGTAAAAGGAGATATTAAAAGTATAAATTTTTCAAAAACTTCCCTTAGAACTTTAGAGTTTTTACTTTTGTAGTCATACAACTCATTTAGAAGCTCCATCATTGCAGCTATTGCCGTGTTAAACTGAAAGTTCTTCTCTATATCAGACTTTACTTTTTTAATAGTCCAGTGTAGTTTTTTCCTTATTTTTAAATCTTCTTCTGATAAGTTTTTAAAGTCTTCTTCCGTATAAGATACATCTTTAACTAAATCTAAATGCTGAGTAATGTAGTTAAAAAATCTTTTTACAAATCTGTGAGCTCCTTCTATACCACTTTCTGTCCAGTCAAAGTTGTTTTCGGGAGGAGCTGCAAAAAGTGTGTAAAGTCTTACAGTATCAGCTCCGTATTTTTTTACCATTTCATCTGGGTCAACGGTGTTATGTTTTGATTTAGACATTTTGTCTGATTTTCCATAGGTTTCTTCAAGTTTTGATAAAATAGACGTATCTACTGCTAACTTTTCAAGTAAAAGCTTTGCATTATCATTTATATTTAGATGGTTTTCTTTTAAAAAGTCCTTTATTTTCATTAAGGGTACCTCTTATATGTTATTCTTGGTCTTGGGCTTCTTCTTGGTCAAATTCAAACTCTATCTCTTTTTTAGGTGCGATGGTTGTTATAGCGTGTTTATAAACTAATACCTGTCTTGGTCCTTCTTTGAGTAGTAATGTAAAGTTATCAAAGTATTTTATCTTTCCTTCTAACTTTACTCCATTTACAAGATAAACATCACATCTAACTTTTTCTTTTCTTATTGTGTTTAAAAACTTTTCTTGAAGTCTGTTGTCTTTTTGTTTTGCCATATTAAACCTCCTGTCAGTGTAGTGCTACTTCATAAAGCTTTTTTGATATATCAATAATATACTCTTTTTTCAGTAGATTTTCCTTCCATCTTTCTGGTATTGACTCTTCTGAGTTATAAGCCCCTGCAAATAATCCTGCTAAAAGAGCTATACTGTCTGTATCTCCTCCGTAATAACCATAACTGTTAGCGGCTTTTACTATAACAGTTTCTGTATCGTGAGGTGTTTTTAAAAATATAAACAGTGCTTGAGAAAAAGATTCTAACACAAAACTTCCGTTTCCAAGCTCGTTTATAGCTTTTTCGTAATCTGCATCTTCTTTTAAAAGGTTTATAACTTTGTTTAGGTAATGTTTTGTCTCATTTTTAAATGTAAAGTTTTTAAGATGCTTTACAAAGTACTCATTTTCATCTGGAAGGTAAAATTTATCTTGAACAAGCTCAGAAAGAGCTACACATATTGCTGATGCTACGTCTAAAACAAGTTCGTTTCTTGTTGTAAGCATACAGGCAGTTTTTGCAGCTTCTACTGCCAAGTAAGGATTTTTATAGTGGTAAAGTCCTATTGGGACTGCTGGTAAAGCGTGGTCTATAGTTGACCCACCTTTTTCTATGTCTTGACCTTCTATTATAGACTCAATCGCAAGTAAAAAGTGAGGGTCTACATAGCTATGGACTTGGGACCTCTCAAACCACTGTATGTACTTTTCTATTATGTCTTTTATGTCTATCATCTTTCTATCTATTATTGATTTTGCAACTATTGTGATAATTTCAAACTCACTGGTGTTTTCTCCTGGTCTTAGGAAGTAAGAGGGAGATGATGGATGTGGAACCATTAAGTCTTTAACAGGCTCTCCATAAAACTCTATAACGTCATCTATAGGGAGCTCTTCTACCATCATTCCAAGACTATCACCAACTGCAGCTCCTAAAAAAGCTCCTATGAATTTATCTTCCATTTTACTTTCCTTCTGGTCTTAAAGTAGGGAATAGTATAACTTCTCTTATAGATACACTGTCAGTTAACATCATTACAAGTCTATCTATTCCTATGCCTTCACCTGCAGTAGGAGGAAGTCCGTACTCAAGTGCTGTTAAAAACGTTTCATCTACGTCCATAGCTTCTTCATCACCCATCTCTTTTTCTCTTATCTGTTGGATAAACCTTTCTCTTTGGTCAAACGGGTCGTTTAACTCTGTGTAAGCATTTGCAAGCTCTTGTTTGTTTATAATAAGCTCAAATCTTTCTACTAAGTCTGGGTCATTTCTATGGGTTTTTGCTAAAGGAGATAGGATTTTTGGAAAATCTATAACAAAAGTAGGCTGGACTAAATCTTCTTCTACAAAATGCTCAAAAAGTTTGTCTAAGATTTTCATATGGGTTAAGGTGTCTGCTTTTGGTATTCCTACTTCTTTTGCAAAGTTTTTTGCTTTTTCATAATCTAAGAAAAACTCTTTATCTTTTCCTGTTTTTTGTTTTAATGCTTCAAAGAAAGGAAGTCTTCTAAATGGTTTTTCAAAGTCTATCTCTTGGTCTTCCCACTTTATCTTTAAAGTTCCAACTGTATCTAATAAAATTTTTCTGAAAAGCTCCTCTGTCAACGCCATTAAATCGTTATAATCAAGGTAGGCAGCGTAAAACTCTACCATCGTAAATTCAGGGTTGTGAGTTGTGTCTATTCCTTCGTTTCTAAAATTTCTACCTATCTCAAAAACTCTGTTAAAACCACCTACCACAAGCATTTTTAAGTAAAGCTCAGGAGCTATTCTTAGGTAAAGGTTCATATCTAAAGCGTTATGGTAAGTTATAAAAGGTTTAGCCAAAGCTCCAGATGCAACTGGTTGTAAAATTGGAGTTTCTACTTCTATAAACCCTTTACTTTCTAAAAACTCTCTGAGACTTTTTATTGCTTTTGACCTTAATTTAAATATCTCCCTTGACCTTTGATTTGCTATTAAATCTAAAAATCTGTATCTGTACCTTTCCTCTATGTCTTTAAGTCCGTGCCACTTTTCTGGTAAAGGTCTTAAAGATTTTGAAAGCATCTGATAGCTATGGACTTCTACTGTAAGCTCTCCAGTCATAGTTCTAAAGAATTTGCCTTTTACTCCAATAATGTCTCCTATATCTATCAGTTCCATTGCCTTTTGATAGTTTTCTTGTCCTAAGATGTCTGCATTAAAATAGATTTGTAGTTTACCGTCTGCGTCTTGTAGGTGTCCAAACGCTGCTTTACCTTGGTCTCTTAAAGCAACTAACCTTCCAGCTACTGCAACTTCTTTACCTTGAGGGTCTTTATCGTAAATCTGCTTTACCTGTGAAACGTCTTCACCTTTTTCTTCAAAGTAAACCTCATCTGCTATAAGAGTAAGTTTACCGTCAACTCTTTTTAACTTTCCTTTAAAAGATGCAAATGTATTTGGAGATAACTTTTCTTTTTGAGGGAAAATAACTAAAATCTCAGAATGTCCGTTTAAATCTTCAAACCTTATTACGTAATCGTTATCTTTTTTAGAGACTCTTTTTATTTTTCCTTTTAATATTACTTCTTTATCTTCTGGGTCAAACTCTAAGCCTTCTCTAACAGATTTTAAATTGTGGGTTGTCTCAAATTTATGAGGATAAGGATTTATGCCTTCTTTTTCCATTTTTTTTAATCTTTCTAATCTACTTTCTAAAATCTCTTCTGACATTAAAACCTCCAAAGCTTTTAAATATAAATATAAATTTTACCACATTCTTCTAAGCCTTGACTTTCTCATAAGTTTTATCCATACTTATATTTGAAAATCTAACAAGAGGGTAAAGTATGAAGGATTTAGAAAGAGAAAAGATAATAAACTACTTTAACTACAATATAGCACTTGAACACTCTGCTATCATTCAGTATCTTTTCCACGCTTATACAATAGGAGAAGCAGAAACGGAAAACGAGATTGAAGAAATAGCAAGAGAAGAGATGAGACATTTAAGAATGTTTGCCCACAAGGTTGTAGAATTAGGAGGAGAACCTGCTATATCAGAGAGGGCTTCTGTTTTCTTACACGCACCTACATTAGAAGACCTTATGCAACTTGATATAGATGCAGAATTAATGGCGATACAGGAGTATTCAAAACAGTTAAAAGACTTAAGTGATGAATCTGCAAAAAGGATTTTATCAAGAGTTATAAGTGATGAAGATGCCCACAGTAAAATTTTTACAAAAATGAAAGAAAATCTAAAACAGATGGTAAAAGACAGCTCCTCTGTTAAGGAACAAGAAAGATTAGAAATAGCTCAGCTGCTAAATGATATACTTCAAAGACAGTACAAAAAAATCCTTGAAGAACTTTACCAATCCTTTATAACACGATTTAAAAATCCTCATTTAAGTGATGAATTGGAACAAAAGGCAATAGATAAGATGAAACACTTTGGATGGATTGCAGAAGAGTTAACTGAAAAAGGTTATCAAATAGATGTTTCTTTACCAAAAATTGATAAAGTTAAAGATTCAAACGATATTGTTAATTACAATATTAAAGAAGAGATGGAAAGCAAAGAACAATTTTTATCCTTATCTCAAAAAACACAGCTCCCAGACCTACAGTGGATATTAGAAAGGATAGCAAACAGAGAAATCCACTATACAGATTTGAAAAAGTTCTTAGAAAACAATCAGCTGTCTGAAAAAGACTACGGTAAAATTTTATCTGCCTTTACAGTTGGAAGTTTGTTTAAAAAGTAAAGATTAGATAGCTGCTTTACTTAAGACTTCCTCACAAGAGCAGTTTAATTGAAGGGGAAGTCTATCTATAAACTCTAAGATTAAATGTTTTATATCTTCTGTTTTTTCTTTCATCATTTGTATGACCTCTTCAGAGGTAAGGTTATGCTGGGAGATGCCTGCTGCAAGGTTTGTAACGATGTTTATCGAGGCAAAATGGATATTAAGCTCCCTTGCAAGAACTATTTCTGGAACCAAAGTCATTCCTACAATATCGCCACCTATTAAAGATAACATTTTTATCTCTGCTGAGGTTTCTAACCTTGGACCTTCTGTAGCTACATAACAGCCTTTTGTATGATGTCTGTATCCTTTTTCTTCACAGATATCTTTTATTAAACTTCTCATATGAGGACAGAAAGGGTTTGTAACGTCAATGTGAACTACTCTTTTATCTTTTAAAAACTGCTTAACTTCGTTCTGAAAATCTGTATCGTCTTCTTTTGATAAAATCCCTTCGTAAAATGTAGATATTCTTGACTTTGTAAAATCAATAAATTGGTCAGATATAACAAAATCTCCCGGCTTTAAAAGAGGGTTTATTCCACCTACAGCTGATATAGAGAGTATTTTATTTACTCCTAACTTCCTAAAGCCCCAAATGTTAGCCCTGTAATTTATAAGATGGGGAGGATACTTATGTCCTTTACCATGTCTTGGAAGAAAAACAGCTTTTTTACCTTTATACTCTGCTACTACATACTTATCAGACGGTTCTCCAAAAGGAGTGGATACATTTATTTCATCTATGACTTTTAATCCTTCTATGTCATAAAGTCCGCTTCCGCCAATTATTCCTAACATATACACTCCTTACTTAGATTCGTAGAAAAGGTATCTTCCACAGTTTGGACATCTTAGGAGCTGATTTGATTTTAAAAGTTCAGTGAATATTTTTGGTGGTATAACCATATAACAGCCAGTACATACTTGGTCATCTACAATAGCTATAACCTTGGTTTTTACTTTTTTCTTTATCGTTTCATACTGAAGTAAATCTTGAGGTTTTATCTGTTTAGTTAACTCTTCTCTCTTTTCTTGAAGTTGTTTTAACTCTTCTTCTAAGTTTTTGATTTCTTGTTGTTTTTGATTTATTTGATTTTCTATCTCTTTTATCTTTTCTTCTTTTTCTTTCTCTAAAACTTTTATCCTTTGTTGTAAATCTTCTATCTGTTGCATTATTTGAAGGATTTCATCTTCTAAGTGAATAATAGCTTCTTCTGCCTGTGATTTTTCTCTTAAAAACGCTTTATATTCATCGTTGCTTCTTACGGTGTTTAGTTTATCTTCAATCTTTCTTATTCTATCTTGAAGGGATTGAATGTCTATCTCTTTTTCTTTTTTAGAAAGCTCTAACTGTTTTTTCTGTTTTAGGGTTTCTTCAAATTCGTCAATAACTTTCTGTTTTTCTTCTTCAAGTTTTTTTATCTCTGCTGGAATTTTTTCTATTTTAGACTTAGCTTCTTCAATTTTAAGGTCTATCTCTTGTAGTTTTAACAGGTTCTGTGCCGTGATACTATCCATTGATACCTCATTGTAAGATTCATTATGGGCCCGGAGGGACTCGAACCCCCGGCCGGACGGTTATGAGCCGTCTGCTCTAACCAACTGAGCTACGGGCCCTTTACTTTTGAGATAAATAATATATATCATTTTTTAAAAGTTGTCAAATAGAAAAAAATGTTTTATAATAACTTTTACTTAAGGAGGTATTGATATGAGTAAGTTATTGAAATTGGCAGTTATTTTATTAACAGTTTTTATTTATAAGGCTCAGGCAGAATTTATTAATCCAACGGCTGTAAGTGAAAATGTAGAAACTGTGGTTGAAAATTCAAAATCTATGAAAGATTTAGAAGAGTTTCTCTCTAAATCGGATGATCTAATGCTGGAAACAAAGTTAAAAGAGGAAAAGAAAATTTTACTAAAATCAAAGAGAAAAGAAATTGAAAGCTATCTTGAAAATGGTAAAAATATTTTACCTATTATCGTTAAAACTCTTGTAGAACATAATCTACCAAAAGAACTTGCGTTTATACCTATAATTGAAAGCCATTATATAAATGGTTTAAAATCTCCTAAGGGAGCTGCGGGTATATGGCAACTTATGCCACAAACAGCAAGGAATCTCGGGCTTATTGTTAACAAAGAAGTAGATGAAAGATTAGACCCTGTTAAATCTACGTTGGCAGCTGTTAAGTATTTAAAAAAGCTCTATGGTATGTTTGGAGACTGGAAGTTGGTTTTAGCAAGTTATAACGCTGGACATAACAAAGTTATAACTAAAACAAGTTATCACGGGAGCTCTTTTGCAAGTATTAAAAATTTCTTACCAAAACAAACACAAAATTATGTCTTAAAGTTTTTAGCGGTTGTAGAAGTTGCCATGATGATAATGGAAGAAAAAAAGCTACATAAAAACGAACCTTCTTTTGAAGTTGTAAAAGTAAAAGGTGGCTACTCGTTAGATAAAATTGCGTCATTGATATACGTTGAAAAGGAAAAATTAATAAAGCTAAATCCCCACTTTTTAAAGAAAAGAATTCCAGACGATGGAAACGAGTATAACTTATATGTACCAAAAGGTTATGGAAAGTTGGCAGAAAATTTGTTAAATAATATGTCGTGAAGATATACGCAGGAAATAGCTCTTATCCAGAATACTTTATAGTTAAAGAACCTTTTAATAGAGCTGTTTTTATTGTAAACTCTGAAAAAAAAGCAAAAGAAAGTTTTATTAATCTTACTTCTTACAAAGACTTTTTTAACAGCTCCAAAGAAATTCTATTTATACCTTCTTCAAAAGATGTGTTAGATTTAGAAAGTCAGATAGAGAGAAACTACTCAATCTACAGATGGCTAACTACTCAGGAAGCTATCTTAGTCCTATCAAAAGATGCTTTAGATGTAAGATTAAGACCCTTAGAAGATTTTTATAAATCTTTGATAAATTTACAGAAGGGAGATAGTTTAGACAGGGAATTTTTAGTTGAGAAACTTTTAAAAATTGGCTACATAAAAGAAGATTATCCAGAAAATGAAGGAGAGTTTAGTGTAAAAGGAGGATACATAAGTATAAACGTTCCAAAGGTTGGAATAGTTGACATTGACCTTTTTGGAGATGAGATTGAATCTCTATATTTAAAGTCTAAACTTCTTACAAAAAAAGAGATAGACAAGATTTATATTTATCCCCTCTACGACTTTGATGTTTTATCTAACAGCCCTTTAAAGCTTGAAGATGAAAATTTTGTTTGTCTTAAAGATTATATAAAAGAAGATATCTACACCTTAGATATTTTTGAAGACATAAATCAAAAAATATCTTTTTTCAGTAATCTAACAGATAAAAATATAGGAAGTTTAAAGGATGTTGATGAAAGTTTTAAAGTTAGTAAAATACCAATTAAAAATCCCCTTGTTCTATTAGATGAAAAAGTAGTATTCCTGCCAGAAACTGAAGATAAAAAGTTAGATTTAGACGTAGAGCCTATAAAAGAGGGAGATTACATAATACACGAAGATTATGGAATAGGTATATTCAAAGGTATAGAGACAAGAGAAATAAGGGGAAAAGTTTACGATTTTATGATTTTAGAGTATGCGGAAGGAGAAAAGGTATACGTCTCTTATCTTCACTTTGATAAGATTCACAAGTATAAAACCCAAGGCTTTATAAAACTTGATAAAATAGGAGCTCCTTCTTGGAAAAATCTTAAGAAGAAAGTAAAAGAATCTTTAAAAAACTTGGCAAGACAGCTTATTCAGCTTTACTCTGAAAGACAGAGCATTAAAAGACTACCATTAGATGTAGAAAATGAGCTTATAACAAAGTTTGAAAGAGACTTTCCATACGTTGAAACACCAGACCAGCTTAAAGCCATAAAAGATGTAAAAAAAGACCTGTCAAAAGAAAGACCGATGGAAAGGCTCATATGTGGAGATGTAGGATTTGGTAAAACAGAAGTTGCTATTAGGTCAGCATTTATTCACGCAGTAAACGGTTATCAAACGCTGGTTTTAGTCCCTACAACTGTTTTAGCATACCAGCACTATGTAAAGTTTAAAGAAAGGTTAGAAAAATACGGCTTGATTGTAGAAAACCTATCAAGATTAAAAAGTAAATCACAGCAAGAGGAGATAATAAAAAAGTTAGAACAAGGAAAAATAGATATAGTTGTGGCAACCCATAAAGCGTTGTCTGATGACGTAAAATTTAAAAATCTTGGACTGCTTGTAATAGATGAAGAACACAGATTTGGAGTAAGAGCAAAAGAAAAGATTAGACAAATGAAAAAGAACATAGACACCCTCTACTTAACTGCAACTCCTATCCCAAGAACCTTAAATATGGCACTATCTGGATTAAAAGATATATCTGTCATAAACACTCCACCTGAAGGTAGATATGAAGTTAAAACTTTTGTATCACCTTTTGACGAAGAAATACTTAAAAAAGCTGTAGAGTTTGAACTCAGCAGAAAAGGACAGGTTTTTTACGTCCATAACCGAGTAGAAACGATAGAAGTGAGAGTGAACTATCTTAAAAATCTATTTAAAAACGCAAAAGTGGACTTTATACATGGACAGATGAAGCCTTCTGATATAGAGAAGAAAATACTTTCTTTCATAGAAGGTAAAATAGACATTTTAGTGTCAACCTCAATTATAGAAACAGGAATAGACATTCCAACTGCTAATACTTTAATAGTAGAGAGAGCTGACCTTTTTGGACTTGCACAGCTGTATCACTTAAGAGGTAGAGTAGGAAGAGGAAACATTCAGGCCTACTGTTATCTTTTTGTTCCAAAAGAGATTACAAAAGATGCAAAAAGAAGACTTGACGCAATCTTAAAGTTAACAAGACCGGGGTCAGGGTTAAAAGTATCAATAGAAGACCTTCAAATAAGAGGTCCAGGAAACATTTTAGGTATAGAGCAGAGTGGTTTTATAAAGTCTGTAGGATTTGATATGTACGTAAAACTTTTAAAAGAAGCCCTAACAGAAGCTTCAGGAGAAAGTGAGTTTGAACCTCAGTTAGACCTTGACTTTGATTATTACATACCACAGTCTTTCATAAAAGACCCACAGGAAAGAATGAACCTATACTTAGCTGTCTCAAAAGCAGAAAGCTATGAAGATATAGAAAAGTTAAGAAATTATCTTAAAGAGTTTTACAGTGAACTACCATCTATCTTTAACCTATACCTTACTGTTGAAAAGATAAAAAGAATGTTAAAGGCTTTAAAGATAGAAAAGCTTTCATTAAAAGAAGGTAGAGGGGCTTTAGAATTTTCAGAATATACAAAACCAGAAGTTATACATAATCTAATAAAATACCTTGAGCCTTATAGAGTAGAGTCAAATAAAATCCATTTTTATATCCAAGATATAGAAGAGTTAAATTCGGTATTTGAAAAAACAGTCAAAAGCGTTAAAATAGAATAAGCAAAATTAAAGGATTAAACAATGTATAACCTTACCATAGAAGAGGCAAGTTTTTTAATAGTTGACTTAGAGACTACGGGATTAAACCCAGAGAATAGTGAAATTATTGAAATAGCAGCTCTCAGAGTAGAAGGTGGTATAGTTGTAGATAAGTTTCATACTCTTGTAAAGCCATCAATTGGTTTTATTCCACCTTTCATTACAAAACTAACAGGGATAACAAACGCACTCGTTGTAGACAAGCCTACGATAGAACAAGTTTTTCCACATTTTTTAAAATTTTCTGAAAACTCTATAATAGTAGCCCATAACGCCCAGTTTGATATGTCCTTTTTAAACAGTGTATCCTATCAGATTACAGGAAAATCTATTCAAAATCCAGTTTTATGCACTCAAAATTTAGCAAAAAGACTGTTTCCAGACCTTCCAAGTAAATCCTTAGTAAATTTGGCATATCACTTTAACATTCCTTACAATAAAAAACACAGAGCATTAGAAGATGCTTTAGTTACTTTTGAGCTTTTTAAAAAAATTGTTGATTATCTATACAGGTTTAACATAAACAAAGTTATGGATTTAGTTAGACTTTCAAACGGTAAGGATTTAAATCAAACTTCAAAAAGGAGAAGGTATGTTTAAAGTAGGTATAATAGGCTGTGGAAATATGGGAGAAGCCATAATAAAAGGTTTGATAGAAAAAGCAGGAGTTAACTCTACTTCCATAGTTGTAAACGACATAAATAAAGAAAGGCAAAATTACATAATAGAAAAGTATAATGTAGCAGGGTCTGATATAAAAAAGGTTGTAAATCTATCAGAAATAGTATTTTTAGTTGTAAAACCAAAAGATTTAGAAGAAACTTTAAATCCTGTAAAAGATGTATTTAAAGAAAATCAGATTTTAATATCAGTTTTAGCGGGAGTAAAGATAAAAAAGATAAAAAGCATCGTAGAAAAACCTGTTATAGTTAGAATAATGCCAAACACACCTGCCTTAATAGGAGAGGGTGTTATAGGTGTGTCTTTTGAAAGAGAGATAGAAAAAAAACAGGAGATAATAGACCTTTTAAAAAGTCTTGGAGAAGTCTTTGAGGTAAAAGAGGAGCTGTTAGATGTTATAACAGGGCTGTCTGGAAGTGGTCCTGCTTACGTTTTTACATTTATAGATGCTCTAGCACAAGGTGGAGTAAAGATGGGTCTATCCTACCAAGATGCGTTAAAGATAGCTACTCAAACGGTTTTAGGCTCTGCAAAATTACTAAAAGAAACACAAGACCATCCAGCAGTTTTAAGAGACAAAGTAAGCTCTCCAGCAGGAACAACCATCTATGGTCTTCATGAACTTGAGAAGAAAAACTTTAAAGATGCGGTAATATCAGCTGTAGAAACAGCAACAAAAAGAAGCAAGGAGCTGTCGGGAGATTAGGAAGGGTTTTACAATGAAAAATGTAAATGAAGAATTAGATTATTATATAAATATGCCTTATACAATTGAGCTTATACCTGATGTGGAAAGTGGTGGTTTTGTGGCTAAGATTGTTGAACTTGAAGGGTGTATTACATTTGGAGATACAAGAGAAGAAGCTCTCCAGATGTTAGAAGATGCTAAAAGAGAATGGATTGAAACCGCTTTAGAAGAAGGTTTTGAAATTCCACTGCTTAAAACAGCAAAAAGAAAAATAAGACCTCATTTATTGTAAAGATTTGATTATTTGATAGTTTTTTCCAATTCTTTTATGTTTTTAACTTCTATTAGGTTTTTGCCTTTCCTTGCTTCCTTTATAACTTTTCTGGTTTTTTCATTTGGAAGTTTTAATTCAAAAGGTAGTCCTCTATGTTCTTTTACCATCGCGACAAATATGTTGAATGCTTGACTTACATTTAGTCCTAATCTATTTAAAATTTCTTTTGCTTCTTCGTAATTTTTTTTATCTACTCTTAGAGTGGTATGTATTTTTGTACTCATTTTTTACCTCATCTGTTTTTATACTTTTAATATATGTCAAATAGCATACAAAGTCAATTTTAATTTTCTTTGCTTAATTCTCTATCTACTGTTTTTTCTATAAGTTCTGCAATGTTTATATTTGGTATAATTCTGTCTTGTGGTGAGATGTAAGAGCATTTTTGGAAGATTAAACCTCTTAAAAATCCATAAACAATAGAAAGACCGTTGTATAAGAGCATCATTGCTCTTTTTTCTTTGCTTAAATCTCCGTTAAATTCAAATATAGCTACAAGTTCAGTTTTTATTTTTAATTTTACATTTTTTAATCTATCATTTATTTTTACTTTTACTAATAGTCCATCAAAGTCTTTTTCATTTTTTTTAATTAAAATAGGCTCAAAGTCCATGTCTATACTAAATTTATTTTGCCCTTCTAAATTTTCTTCTAAAATAAACTCTTTTATGTGTATTTCTTTAAGCTGCAGTTGAGAGAGATTTACTTTCATTTGTTATCTCCTTCTTTATTACTTTGAATAAATCTCTATTTGGAGCTGTTTTGTAGCTGATTTTTTCCCTATCAATAATTTTTATTCCAGCATCAACTTCAAGAGCTGATAGTATTTTTGCAACGGTTTTTAGGGATATGTTTTGACCGCTAAATATTTTTGTAATGTATGCAGGAGATACTCCCATCTTTTGTGCAAGTTGTTTTTTGTTAAGTCCTTTCTCTATCATTAATTGTTTTAGATAGTAGGATAAATCAAGCATTAAACCGTAATATATGTATTCTTCATCGTATTTATATTCTTCTAACCAATTTTTCAAACTCATCTCTTAACCTATAAGTTAAATCTATTGTAAATTGTTTTTTATTGCAATGTCAAATTTTTACAGCTCCTGTGCTATGTTATTGGTGGTTTCTTTTTTTAATTTTCTTTCTATTCTTTCTATTTCTTCGTCTGTTAGGTTGTAGAGCTGATAGACAAGCTGGTCTATCTGGGAGCTGTATTCGTTGACTTTTTGTTGTAGGGTTGGGTTGGTTTCGTAGTCTGGTTTGCTTGTTAGCTCTAATATTTTATCTACAAGGTCTATAAATGGTTTTTGCTGGTCTAATGTAATTTTTTTAACTGGCAATTTTCCCATATAGTATTTATCGAAGTGCATAGTTCTAATTGCTCTATTAAATACAAACCAATAAAAATACCATTCTGCCAATTTTGAATTTAAAAGTGCAAGAATATATTGATAACTATAATTTTGATTAGTGATAAAAGTATTCATTACAGTATCTAATGTTAAGATTCCTTCCTTATCTAATGTTGCCATAATTATAATTCTATCATAGGGATTCATAACATGTGCGACAATGTTTTGAGATATAATTTTAGGCTTTAAAATTTCCTTTACTTTCTTTTTTCTTAATTCTTCTGTAGTTAAAGAGATTTTATCTAATTCTCCGTAAATTGCATATTTTTTTATATTTTTACCTCTCAGAATATATAGATTTCCATTTTTAGAGATTTTTCTTTGAAAAGGAAGCCCTCTTGATGTTTCGGATATACTATCAAGCATAATACTGTCTTTAAGTAATTTATTTAAAATCTTAAGTTTTTCATCATCTATATATACTGGAATAGTGTTCAAATTTTGTGCTAAAGATTTTGTGGAATAGCCTTTTATTTCTATTTTTGAAATCCAATTATCCCCTGTTAAAAATTTATAATCCTTTTCACTTTTATATTTTTCATAAATTATTATCACTTGTTCAAGTCTTACACGCTCAAAGGCTTTACTTACATCAATAATAGTTTTTAAAGTGTTTTCATTTAATATTAATTCTCTTGTTTTATACCAACCTTCTGAAAAAGTTAAAGATTTGGGTACTATATAAGCAACAATTCCTTTATTTTTTACAATTTCAGATGCTTTTTCTATAAAAAATGAAGCAGAATTCTTTTGCTTATCATAAAACTTATAATATTGAGATTGAGAATTAAATTTTTCTACTTTTACTCCATACGGCGGGTTTCCTATGACTATGTCAAAACCATCTTCTACTCCAAACATCCACTCTGGGTCAAACCAGTCAGCTGAAGAAAGCTGGTCAAAAATGTCAAATTTCGCTATTTTTTCCGTTGCTTCATCAGAAAATCCTATACTTTTTAGCTCTTTTGCTAACTCTTCTCTAATCTTTTCAGCTTTTTCCTGAATCCTTTTCTTTTGACTTCTATTACTTGCAGAAAAATAACTTTTCATTAACTCTTTATATTTCTCTTCTAAATTCTTTATTTTCGGTGTCTTAAAAAGTGAATGGGTTTTAAATTTATCTGGTTTTTCTAATCCAATAAGTGTGTTAGCTGATACAAATTTTGTCTCAAGGTTTGGAAGTGGAAGTATTCCATAGTTTTCTCTGCTTTTATCAACTTTTTGGTCTATTAGCAAAGATAAGAAAAACCTTAATTTTGCTATCTGAATAGCTATTGGCTGTATGTCAACTCCGTATATTGAGTTTTCTATCAAAAAGAGCTTCCTTGCGTAATCTATCTCATTTTTAAATGCTTTTTCAAGCTCCTCTTTTTGATTTTCAATATCTTTTAGTATCTCTTCTCTTATTTTTACATCCTGTATCAAATATGCATCTTGTTTTAACTTTTCTAATCTGCTTATCTGTTTTTCTTTCCACATTTTATTATCAGGGTCTGTTTTGTGTAAGATGTGAACAAGCTTATGAAGTATTCCCATAGGAAAAGCTCCAGAACCAACAGCTGGGTCTATTACTTTAAGCTCATCAATAGCAGTTATTACTTTTTCTCTCTCTTCTTGCGTTAAAGAGTGATTTTCATCGTAAGAGATTAATTCTCTTATTTTTTCTTCTGGTATGCCAGTTTTATTTACCAAGTAATAAGTTAATGCCTCATCTACCATAAACTCGACTATCTCTTTTGGAGTGTAGTATGAACCTGTTGCTTTTCTTGCCGTTGTCTGGGTCTCTGGATTAAAAGAAGCAAGCAAGTTTTCAAATATATGACCTAAGAGCTCTGGGTCTAAAGATACTTCTATATCAATTGGGCTACTTTCATCAACTGTAAAGTTATACTCTTTTAGTATGTTAATTATGCCTTTTACTTTTGCTTTTTTATTTTCTCCGTAGAAAAATGAAAGGTCTACATCTTTTTCATCTGAAAAGAATAGATAATCTGGAAGTTTTGCTCTTTTTTTCTCATTTCTTGAAAAGCCGTCTATGTATATGTATATGTTATCTTTCTCTTTGTCAAGGCATTCAAACAGTCCTCCGTTAATAAACGGCACTTTTTCAAGCAGTTTTATAAATTCTTCTTTTGAGATTTTTAATTTACTCGAATACCTGTAAAGAATTTTTATTCCAAAATGCTTTCTATTTTCTGGAAGGTTGCCTTCGATTGCAAAATCTCTATCTTTTGGTGGCCTGTTTAGTGTTGCAAAAAATAGGTTTTGTAAAATTGCGTTGTAGTAGTTATCTGCTTTTTTAAAATCTTTAACTATGTTTTCTAAACTTTTTTCATCAAATATTTCTTCTGGAATAAGTTTTTTCTCTTTTAAAAACCATACAAAAATTAACCTTGTTATAAGTCTTATTAAATTTTCTTCATCTCTTCCACCAGGAAAACTTCCTTTTTTATCCTGAAACTCCTTTAAAGCCCAAGCATACCAGTTTTGTATTTCGTTGTAAAACTCTTTTGTCAGCTGTTTAACGCTAAATGCTTCTTTTATCTCGTCTAACGATAAAAACTTGGCTAAGTCTAACCTTTCTATAAAGGTTCTATTAGGCTGGTCTTTGCTTACAAAGTAAGTGTATCTTTTGTAGTGGCTAAAATCTCTTTTTTTGCCTTGATACTCTGCAAAGACAAAAGAAAATCTAAAATTTCCTTCTTCATCGTAAAAAATAAATATTCCTGCATCTTTATTTCTTAATTTTAAAAGGTCTTTTGCTATCTCATACTGCTGTCTTTTACTGCTTCTTTCTGATAGGTTTTCTTTTGTTTTTATAGTAAAAAAGTCAAGCTGATAACCATCTTCTAACTCAAGCTCTCCGATTAAAACTGGCTCTTCAAATCTATCTGTTAATTTTTCTGTTTCGTATATTTCTTCTAAAGGTCTAAACTTATGATTTTTTTCTTCAAAATACTGGCTAAAAATTTCATTTATATTTTTAGGATTTGTAAAAACTTCTTTTATCAAACCTGCTGTTTGCATTAATCCCTCCGATTGTAGAAAATCTATTTATTCAATGGTTTAACAGTTTTATTTTTGTATTTTCTACTTGGTTTGTGATAAGCTTTCCATAAATCGTAATCCATCTGTAATCCAAGCCAAAATTCTGGGGAAGTTCCAAACTTTTTAGAAAGTCTTATAGCCATCTCAGGCGTAATGCTTCTTTTTTTGTTTACTATTTCGTTAATTGCTCTTACACTAACGCCAATATCTTTAGCAAGTTTAGATTGAGAAATTCCTAATGGCTTCATAAACTCTTCTTCAAGAATTTCTCCTGGGTGTGTAGGCTCTCTCTCAAGTTCTATAATTGACACTACTTGTATATGCTGTTTATTTTTAATTGCTTTTTTAAACTCTTGTAAATTCAATTTAAAACCTCCTTAATGGTAATCTACAATTCCAACATCATAAGCATCACCATCTTTAAATCTAAATATTATTCTATACTGATCGTTTATTCTTATGCTGTAAAAACCTTCTAAATCTCCTCTAAGAGCTTCTAACCTATTAGATGGTGGTATTTTTAAATCTTCTAAAGATTTAGATCTTCTTAGCATATCTAACTTTCTTACTGCTCTTTCCCAGATTTCAGGGGGAAATTTTTTACTTTTGCCAGTCCTGTAAAGCTTTTCAGTATCTTTATCTATAAAGTTTTTTATCATTTTTACCTTTTACGTTAATAGTAATATATACAAAAATTATCATAAATTCAAATCTAATTTTCTCTGTTTTCTATAGCTATTAAAATTTCAAGTGGTTGGGGTTTTATTTTGTTTTTCTCAATAAAATCCTCTCCTCCCAGCTCCTGTTTAAGGTTGTTTAGGTATGCTATACACTCATCTATCTTGTTTGAATTTAAGTTTGAGATTCCTTTAAGTGTGTAAAGGGATAAACTTCCATAATTTTCTACATCTTTTATAAGATTTTTAACAAATGTAAAAAGTTCTTCATTGTTTTGTATTTCTGGTTTTTGTAATAAGCTTTTTAACATACTTCTTGCTTTTACTTCTGGGTCATTGTGAGCTGTTTTAGTGGTTTTGTTGCTATCAAAGTCTTTTAACTGCTGGTATGCTTCCCAAAATTGCTGAGATTTATCCAAAGGTTTTTCTTCCTTATCTGCTTTGATTTTTTCGTAAACTTCTTCAAAAGATACTGATAAAACTTTGTCTTCTGAGTAATTTTTATACCTTACAAAAAGGTTATTTCCTTTTTTTACAAACAGTATTAGCTCGTTTTCTTTTCCTTTTTTAGCTACTTTTATTCTATGGGGTAGATTGTTTATCTGGTATATAACTTCTGGGTCTTTTTCTTTTATCTCTTGAAACTCTTTTATAACTTTTGTAAAGAAGCTCTCTTCTTCTAATTCGTCAGGGTTTTTAGTAAGTCTTTTGTAGAGCTCTGACGGGGTAGGTTCTTCGTCAGAAGAGAATATTTTTGCATCTTCTCCAATGCTGTTGTGTATTAAAAACAGTTTATTTTGGGCTATTTCTCTCTGTCTTGTTAAGTTTTCTCCTTTTTCTGTTGGGAAGAAGTTGTATATGTAAAGTTTATCAAAAACTTTTTGACCTATTCTGTTTATCCTTCCTACTCTTTGAATAACTCTAACAGGGTTCCAAGGGATGTCGTAATTAATTACCGTTCCAGCTCTTGCAAGGTTAAATCCCTCTGAAATCTTATCAGTTGCAAGTAGAATGTCGTAATTATCTTCCTGAATGTTATAACTTGCGTCAAAGTTTTTTCTTATCTCTTGAATTTTACTATCTGAGAGATTTCCTTCTACAGTAAGCACTTTAAAACGATTTTTTAACTTTTGTCCTAAGTATTTAACCGTATCTCTAAACTCTGAAAAAATAATTATCTTCCTTTTAGGTTGTCCTTTTTCCTGTTTTGATAGTGTTTGGTCAATAATCTCTATAAGTTTTTCAACCTTTGGGTCTTGGTCAACTAATTTTAAATCTTCAATTTCTTTTAAGATTTTTTCAAACAGTTTTATGTCAGAATTAATATCTTTTAAAAACTCTTCTTTTTTCTTAAATGTGTTTATGTCGTAAATGTAATACTGCCTTCCAAGATTTTTCTTCTCTTTTTGTATATTTACATCAGACTGAAGAATTTCCATTCTTTTTTCTATCTCTTCTAATACTTCATCGTCATCTAAATTAAAACTTTCTTCTATAAATTTCCTATCTAAAACATAGTATCCTGTTTTTTCTATAAATTTGCTAACTTTTTTGTATATGTTTAAAAAGTTTTCTATACTTTGTCTAAAGGCTTCAAAGGAGCTCTCAAACCTTTTTACAAGAAGTCTTCTCATAAAGTCTCTAAGGTTTTCCTGTTGATAAAACTCAAAGCTTTCTTTTTCTTCTTCATCTATTAACTCTTTGTTTTTTAAACCTTTTTCGTATATGTAAGGCACGTATATAGCACCTTTAAACATTCCATTTTCTTTTGAAAAATACTGATTTAAAACTTTGTCGTAAAATTGTGATTGTTTAAAGTCAAGCTCGTAGAGAGCTTCTTTTGGGTCTTCTAACTTTGAGAGCTGATTTATTTCATCTTTGTAAAGAGGATTTTTCATAAGGTCAAGTCTGTTTCTTCTTATCATCACTGGTTGTATAAACCTTTTTATCTCTTTTGCAAGTTCTTTTATTTTTTTATCAACTTCTTTAATATCTACCTGCTTTTTACCAAAAATTTCTTTGTATAACTTTTCTGCTTTTTCTCTTTTCTTTGTTTGAGATGAGTTGTAGTTAGTTTTTATGTAAGCAAGATTTTTAAACTCTCTTTCGTATCTTTTAAACTTTTCTAACGCGTTTTCTTCAAGGGTGATGGTTGACTTTTTAGGAATCTGAAAGAGTTTTAGCAGTGAAAATATGTCAGAAGGTCTGTTGTTAAAAGGTGTAGCGGTTAGTAGTATTACTTTTTTTCCTCTGACTATCTTACTAAGAAGGTCGTAGCTTTTTGTATTTTCATTTCTAAATCTGTGAGCTTCATCTACTATTACAATCTCAATATCAGGGTCATCGTTAACTACATTTAAAACATCTTCTAACTTTCCAAGAGAGTAAGCTTCCCAGCCTAACTTGTTAAGCTCAAACTTGTTTATATAATACTTCCAGCTATCAACTAAACCCGGTGGTGATATTACTATCCCTTTTCTATCTAAAACATAACCTATAGAAGCTGCTACTATTGATTTTCCAAGTCCAACAACGTCAGCGATGATTGCTCCGTTATTCTCTTCAATTATAGACACTGCTTGATTTACAGCATCTATCTGATAGCTAAACCTCTTAAAGTTATTTTTTTCTAAAAGTTTTTCTAACCTTTTTATAGGTTTTTCTGTGTGAAAGGTGTCTATGTAAGTTTTTAAAACTAAGACGTAAGCTTGGTATGGTGTTATCTCTTTTAAAGGTGTTTCATTTTCTATAACTTTAATTATCCTTGTTTTATATTCTTCAATTTCTGTAAGTTTTATAGAGTTTTCCCATAAATTGTCAAAATACTCGTTTACCTCTTTTAAGCCAAAGTCTGATATTTCTATGTTAAACTCATTTTGATTTGAAAGTCCTGACTTTGTAAGGTTGCTACTACCTGTTATAAAAAGTCCTTGTCTGACTATGCTGTTGTTTTCTTTTAGTTTGACTATGTAAAGTTTTGCGTGGTTTGACTTTCTTGTTTTTCTTATATTTAATCTTCCTTGATTGATAAGGTTTATAAAGAAGGTTGCCTTTTCGTAAAAATCTTGGTTATCAAAATCTTCGTTGTTGAAAACTGTTTTTATAGACTTTATAAAGTTTTCTACTCTGTCTTCTACACTTAACTTCTTTTCTTCTGATGCATACTCGTAAAGAGAGTAGTTTCCTTTATCAACGTCAAGCCCTACAAGTATTTTTAAAGCAAGGTCGTTATTTTCTTTCAAAGCGTTATATACTGCATCTAACCCAGAAAAGTAGAAGAACCCAACTAATATTTTGATTTCTTGTGCAAGCTTTATAAGTTGGTTAAGCCTATTTTCAAGGTTTGCAGTTCCTTCATTTTTTATTATGTACATAGGCAAATATTTTAAGATAAGATAAGCTTAACTGCAATCTCGTTTAAAACCATTATGCCTTTTGCAAGTAAAACAAGCCTTCCGTTTTCTACAGCTGCATATTCTTCTTCTAATAAGTCTTTGATTATATCTTTATTTTTGATTAAATTTAAATCTACTCCCGACTTTAGTCTTAGAGATAAAAATATCTCTTCTTCTCTCTTTTTTTCTTCGTTTAACTCTTCTGTAAATTTTATAGGTTTAACAGATTTTTCTACTAATTCTAAATACTCCTCAATGTTTTTAGTGTTTCCAAATCTTAGATTGTTTACAAAAGACCAAGATGACACTCCTATTCCTAAAAATTCTGTGTGAGTCCAGTAAAACAAGTTATGTTTACACTGATAACCTTCTTTAGCCCAGTTTGAAAGTTCATACCTTTTAAATTTTTTCTCTTCTAAGAAACTGTCTATGAGTTCAAACATTTTTAAGGTTGTTTCTTCATCTGGCAGGTTATAACAGCCATTTTTTACAAGGGTGCCAAGAGGCGTTCCTTCGTAGGCAGTAAGCATGTAGGCTGATATATGGGTTATAGGTAGTTCGGTGTAAATTTTTAAATCTTTTTCTAAATCATCTAAGGTTTGTCCTGGAATACCGTATATAAGGTCTAAGTTTATGTTTGTAATTCCTGCTTTTATACAGTCTTCAACTGTTTGAAGTGTGTCTTCTGGTTTGTGGTTTCTCCCCAGAGATATTAGATTTTTTTCTAAAAATGATTGATTTCCTATACTTACACGGTTAACTCCTGAATCTTTTATAATTTTAAAGTCTTGATATCTGTAAGTTTTTGGGTTTACTTCAACGGTTATCTCTAACTCTTTTTCTGTTTTTATGTTTTCTTTTATAAACTTTATAATGTGGGCTAATAAATCTGGGCTTAAAGATGAAGGGGTTCCTCCTCCAAAGTAAATAGTTTCAAGGTTAAAATCAAGCTCTTTATATAAAGAGAGCTCCTTTTTTAAAGCAGATACATACCTTTTTTTTAAACCGTCTTCATTCCAGACAAACGAAGTAAAATCACAGTAAGGACATTTAATTTCACAAAAAGGTATGTGAATGTACAAACCTTTAATCAATAAACAGACTCGTAAATTTAAAAATCATAAAGACATAATAAAATGTTTTTTGATGTAAGTCAATGCAACTTTTTTGAAAGAAAGTTAGTATTTACAAACTCGTTAAAAAGAGTTATGATAATTATCACGAAAAAAAAATATGGAGGTTTGTTAAATGGCAGATGAAAAAGTTTCCCGTAGAGACTTTCTTCTGTATGCAATGGGTGCTTGGGCAGCTGTTGGTGTTGGTGGCATTCTTTACGGAATGTATAAGACTTGGGAGCCATTACCTGAGGTAAAAGCTCAAGCAACAGTATCTTTTGATTTATCTACCGTTGAACCAGGGCAAATTAAAGTAGTCTCTTGGAGAGGTAAACCAGTTTTCGTTTTAAGAAAAACTCCAGATATGGTACAGTGTAAAGAAAGGTCTGTTAAGGATGAGTACACCGTTGTTTTAGGTATATGTACTCACCTTGGTTGTATTCCTAACTGGGAAGCTGATAAAAAGATATGGCACTGTCCTTGTCACGGTGGAGAGTATGATGCCTGCGGTAAAAACATATTTGGACCTCCACCAAGACCTTTAGATGTTCCACCATTTAAAATTGAAGGAACAACTATCGTTTTAGGTGAAGAAGGAAACGAATATAAACAAATGAAAGAAAAAGGATTAACAGTATAAAGGAGGTAGGTTATGAGATTGATGGATTGGCTAGATGAAAGGTTAGCTATAAGACAGCTTATTAAAGTAATGCTTACAGAGTACTACGTTCCTAAAAACATAAACTTTCTCTGGAGCTTTGGCGTTCTTGTAATGTTAGTTTTTGCTATTTTAGTTGTAAGTGGAATCTTCTTGCTTATGTACTACAAACCAGATTCTCATCTTGCTTTTGACAGCGTTAATAAAACAATTATGATGGATGTTGAGTATGGATGGTTGTTTAGACATACCCACGCAGTAGGTGCGTCTATAATGTTCCTTGTGCTTTTTATTCACATGGCAAGGGGTATATACTACGGTTCATTTAAAGCACCAAGAGAGATAGTTTGGATAACTGGATATATACTTTTTGTTCTTATGTCTGCAACAGCATTTACTGGATATCTACTTCCTTGGGGACAGATGTCTTACTGGGCAGCTCAGACAATTACAACACTATTTGAGAAAATACCTTTTATAGGACCTGATTTAGTTGTATGGATAAGAGGTAACTACATAGTTGAAGATGCTACTTTAACAAGATTCTTTGCTTTGCACGTAGTTTTCTTACCGCTTTTACTAATAGTATTTACAGCTATTCACCTTTACGCTGTAAGAATACCCGGGTCTAATAACGAAGATGGTATAGAGCTTACAAAAGAAGAGAAAAAACATGGAAAAGGAATTCCTTTCTGGCCTGTGTTTATGGCAAAAGAGTTCTTTGTTATGTCAGTTTTCTTGATTTTCTTCTTCTATTTAGTGTTTTACCAGTATAAGTTTGCTATGGACCCAATTAACTTTACACCTGCAGATTACTTACAAACACCTATGCATATATACCCTGAGTGGTACTTCCTGGCATTCTACGAAGTTTTAAGAGGTTTCTTCTTTAGTCAAAACTTAGGTTTAATTGCGTTTGTACTAAGTATGTTTATTGCTGCATTTTTACCTTGGCTTGACACTTCCCCTATAGTAAGTGGTAAAAATAGACCTATATATAAAATTCTTTTCTGGATATTTATAGCAGACTTTGTATTTTTAACAATACTTGGAAAACTACCTCCTACTGGTTTATACGCATGGCTTGGATTTGCTGGAAGTTTAGTATACTTCGCATTTTTCCTCGCTCTTCCAATTTTATCTAAGATAGAGAAGAAAAAAGTAGCAGGAGGTAGGTAATATGAAAGAGCTTAAAATACTTCTGATTTTAATAGTTTTAGTTGCTATTGGGTATTGGGGGATAGAGCCTTATGCTCATTCTGTAATGCATGGAGAAGTTAAACATCCAGATTTTAAATATTCTGATATACAAACAACAGCATCAACAACAGGAGACCCTGCAAAAGGTAAGGAACTTTTTATGGCAAATTGTGCTTCTTGCCACGGATTGAAAAATGATGGAATAAATCCGGGAATGGATAAAAATGCTGCAATAGCTTCTTTTAATGTTGTTCCTCCAGACCTTTCAAACATTGCTTCTATAGTTGACCATAAATTTTTAGCTGCTTTTATTAAAAATCCTCAAGAAGCTACAAAAAATCCTAAGTTTGCAATGCCTCCTATGGCTCAGCTATCTGATGAAGATGTAGGACACATTATAGCGTATCTTTCTTCGGTTGCTAAGAAAGACTTAACTGGAAAAGAGATAACGGTAGAAGCTTGTGGAAGATGTCACGGTGTAAAATATCAAAAAATTCAAGCAGAAACACCTGCTGATAACCTAAAAGCATACCTTGGTAAAGTTCCACCAGATTTATCAGTTATGGGTAAAGCAAAAGAATTAGAGTATTTAGAGACTTTTATAAATAACCCTCAAAACGGTTTACCCGGAACTTCTATGCCAAGACTTGGTTTAACTCAAGAAGCTACAGAGAAGGTTGTTAAGTACTTAGACGAGATAGCAGACCCACACAGAGAGCAAAGAAATAAATTAGGTGTTTGGGTTTTAGGCTACTTGGTTGTAATGGCTGGTTTAACTTACGCTTGGAAAAAGAAAATCTGGAAAAACCTACATTAATTCTTAGCTTACCTCCACTTTCTTTAACCTGCCTTCGGGCAGGTTTTTTTATTTTATGACCAACTCTATTGTTTATCCTTTTTTTTCAATTAAAATCTTTTTCTAAAATCTTTCAGAGGTAATTTTATGAATAGAAAACCAAATAGACTTATAAACGAAAAAAGCCCTTACCTTCTTCAACACGCTTACAATCCAGTTGATTGGTATCCTTGGTGTGATGAAGCTTTTGAAAAGGCAAAGGAAGAAGACAAACCTATCTTTTTATCTATAGGTTATTCTTCCTGTCATTGGTGCCACGTTATGGAAAAAGAATCTTTTGAAGATGAGGAAGTTGCAGAGATTTTAAATAAATACTTTGTGCCTATCAAAGTTGATAGAGAAGAAAGACCAGATATAGACGCTGTTTATATGAATGTGTGTATGCTTTTTAATGGAAGTGGAGGATGGCCTCTTACAATCATTATGACGCCTGATAAAAAACCTTTCTTTGCAGGAACCTATTTTCCAAAACATTCAAGACCGGGAAGAATAGGACTAGTAGACTTACTTTTAAGTGTTGCAAAATACTGGCAAGAAAATAAAGAAGACCTTATATCAAAGTCAGAAAAGGTTTTAGGTTATCTAAAAGAAGATAATCAGACAAAGTATGGAGAGTTAAAAGAAGATTACATCCATACTGGATTTTATGAATTAAAAAGCAGGTTTGACAAAACTTACGGTGGCTTTTCAAATAAACCAAAGTTTCCTACGCCTCATAATCTTATGTTCCTACTGAGATACTACTACCATACAAAAGAAAAAGAAGCTCTTTATATGGTTGAAAAAACCCTTACAAATATGAGACTGGGAGGGATTTACGACCACGTAGGTTTTGGATTTCACAGATACTCAACAGACAGACAGTGGCTACTACCACATTTTGAAAAGATGCTTTACGACCAAGCTATGCTTTTGATGGCTTACATAGAAGCTTATCAGATTACAAAAAAAGACCTTTATAAACAAACTGCTCAAGAGATAATAGAGTATGTAATAAGAGATATGACAAGTGAAGAAGGAGTGTTTTTTAGTACAGAAGATGCTGACAGTGAAGGAGAAGAAGGAAAATTTTATACTTGGACTTTAAAAGAGATTAAAGATATTTTAAAAGAAGAAAGTGATTTAGCAATAAAGATTTTCAACATAAAAGAAGAAGGAAACTACCTTGAAGAAGCTACTGGACATCCCACAGGTAGAAATATTATTTATCTTTCTAAAACCTTGAGGGATTATGCTATAGACCTTGGAATAGATGAAAATACTTTAAAGCAAAAATTGGAACAAATCAGAAAAAAATTTTTTCAAGAGAGAGAAAAAAGGATTCACCCATTAAAAGACGATAAAGCACTTACAGACTGGAACGGTTTAATGATAACAGCTCTATCAAAAGCTGGGAAAGTATTTTCTAATCAAAATTATATTAATTATGCTAAGAAATCGGCTGATTTTATTATTAATAACATGATAATAGATGGAAAACTTTACCACCTTCAAAAAGACAAAGAAGTAAAAATAGAAGGAATGTTAGATGATTATGCATTTTTTGTTTGGGGTTTGATAGAACTTTATCAAGCAACAGGAGGTCTAAAGTATTTAAAAACAG
The DNA here is from genome assembly GCF_000619805.1 of Sulfurihydrogenibium subterraneum DSM 15120. NCBI lineage: Bacteria > Pseudomonadati > Aquificota > Aquificia > Aquificales > Hydrogenothermaceae > Sulfurihydrogenibium > Sulfurihydrogenibium subterraneum. The sequence continues at coordinate 66,466 of NZ_JHUV01000009.1, forward strand.
CTATAGATTTAACAAACAAAGCTATACAGCTTTTGTATGATGAGAAAAATGGAGGATTTTTCTTAAGTAAAAGTCAAGACCTTATAGTAAATCCAAAAGAATCTTTTGATGGGGCAATACCTTCTGGAAACTCTGTAATGGCTTATAATCTATATAGACTTTACCTTATAACAGCACAGGAGGAGTTTTATAAAAAATCTTACGAAACTTTAATTGCTTTTGCAGAGGATATAAAAAGACTACCTTCTTACCATACAATGTTTTTAATAGCTCTAATGATGCACTTCTTCTCTACTTCAGAGATTGTAATATCAGGAAAAGAATGGGTAGGAGCTTTAAACCAGTTAAACAAAGAGTTTTTACCAAACACAGTTATAGTTGTAAAAACGCCAGAGAACAAAGAAGAGTTATCAAAAATATCACCTTACACACAAAACATGGAAATCCCTGAAGATTTTTATATTTATCTATGTAAAAATTTTGCTTGTAATCTACCAACAAAAGATTTAGAATATGTTATAAATACGCTAAAAGGTTAATCTATGGAAATAAAAGGAAAAACAGCACTTATAACAGGTGGGTCAAAAAGAATAGGTAAGACTATAACCATTGGACTGGCAAAAGAAGGTTGTGATGTTATTATTCATTATAATTATTCAGAAAAAGAAGCTCAAGAGTTAAAAACTTTTGTAGAGAGTTTTGGAGTTAAAGGCTATCTGTTAAAAGCAGATTTAACAGAAGAAAAAGATATTATAAAGCTTAGTGAAGAAGCTTCTAACATTGGAGTTGACATTTTGATTAACAACGCATCTATTTATTACAAAGCGCCTTTAGAAACAGCAACTTTTAAAGATTTAGATACATTTTACTCAATACACGTAAAAGCTCCTTTCTATCTTTCAAAGATACTTGGTAAAAAGATGTATGAAAAAAAAGAGGGAAGAATTATAAACATAGTAGATTACAGTGCAATTTTGCCATATCCAGATTACACACCTTACACAGCTTCTAAAGGTGCATTACTTACGATGACAAAAGCCTTTGCAAAAGAGTTTGCACCTTATGTGCTAGTCAACGGTATACTACCAGGACCTATCGTTCCACCAGAGGACTTACAGGATAAAGAACTTCCTCTTAAGAAAACTTTGTTAAAAAGATGGGGAGGAGAGCAAGAGATTTTTAAAGCTGTTAAGTATTTAATAGAAACAGAATTTACAACTGGGTCTTTAATACCTGTAGAAGGAGGTAGATTAATATTTTAGATTTTGTTATATTTTTAGGAACAGCAGGAGGAAGAACAGTAGTATTTAGGCAGTTGCGCCATTCTGGAGGTATGTGGCTTCACTTTGGAGGAAAAAATATAATAATAGACCCAGGTCCTGGAAGTTTAATCAGAATGTTTGAAAGGGGTTTAGAGCCAAGGGATTTAAATGCAGTTGTTTTATCCCACAGACACTTGGATCATGTAGCAGATGTAGCTTCTGTAGTTGAGTCTGCAACAGATGCTAACAAAAACAAGTTAGACCTTTTACTTGCACCTTACGACGCCTTAGATGGAGAAGACCCTGTAGTTTTAAAATACACAAAAAAAGGCTTTAAAAGAATTGAAATAACAACGATGGGAAATCAGTATCAGTTAGAAGAAATAACTATAAAACCATTAATACCTCACATACACCAAGGAGCTACAGTTTACAGTCTTGAGTTTAGGTGTAAAGATAAAGTTTTTATATACGTTCCTTGCGGGAGATTCCACGAGGATATGCTTTATGCCCACCCTAAAAATCCAGATTTAATGGTTTTTAACACAACCTTTGTAAAACCAAATCTAAACTACTACCATCTATCTGCCGAAGAAGTAGAAATCATTATTGACAAAGTAAAACCTAAAAGGGCAGTTTTAACCCACTTTAGTGTAAATATGTTAAAAGCTAATCCTAACAAAGTTGCAGAAGGTATTAAAAAAAGAACTAAAGTAGAAGTAATAGCAGCACAAGACGGTATGAAATTAGAGTTTTAGGAGAGTTGATGAAAGGCATAATAATAGGTGGAGGAATAATAGGGTTATCAATTGCCAGAGAGCTTTATAAACTTGGTTATGATATAACTATAGTTGAAAAAAGTAGCCTTGGAAGAGGAGCTTCTTGGGCTGCAGGCGGAATGCTTGCACCGTTGGCAGAAGGACTAATAGGAGACTTTTTAAAGTTCTGTGTTGAAAGTAGAGATATGTATAAATCTTTTGTAGAAGAGATAGAGAAGGAAACTGGAGACAATGTAGGTTTTTGGGAGTGTGGAATTATATTCCCAGCTTTTAGTGAAGAAGAAAAGGAACTACTTATCAAGAGAGTTGAGTATTATAAAAAACTTGGCTACAATACCTCTTGGCTTGAAAGAAAAGAAATTGAAGGTATGGGATACCAGATTGGAAAAGGTATAATAGGGGGAGCTTACTTTCCTGACGATAAACAAGTTGACAACAGAAGATTAATAATTGCATTAATAAAGTATCTAAAAAAAACAAATATAGAAGTTAGAACTTTTGAAAAAGTAAAGTATATAAATGAGAAAGACGGTACTTTTAAATTTATAACTACAGAGAAAGGCGAGATAGAAGCAGACTTCTGTATATTAGCAGCTGGAGCTTGGTCTGGAGAACTTGACCCTGTTAATGTTTTTCCTAAAAAAGGACAGATGTTTTCTTTTAAAACAAAGAAAAAAGAAGAGTTAAAAAATATATTCTACAGTAAAAGAGCGTATATAATTCCAAGAAAAGACTCTAACCTTGTAGTTGTAGGGGCTACTGAAGAAAATGTTTTCTTTAAAGAAGGTAATACAGTAGGAGGACTGATAGTTTTACTTAAAGGCCTTTTAGATACATTTCCTTATACAAAGGATTATGAAATCTTAGAAGCTTGGTATGGATTTAGACCGGCTACTCCTGATGGACTGCCTATACTTGGAAAGTCAGATATAAAAAACTTGTACTATGCAACTGGACATTATAGAAATGGTATTTTGTTAGCTCCTATAACTGCAAAACTTATATCTAATCTAATCCATAAAGAAGAAGAGAGTCCTTACCTTAAAATATTCAGTTTTGACAGATTTAAGTATAAGATGGTATAATTTAAAACTATTTTAGAGCTTGGAGGATGTTTATGAAACTACCAGCAAAGCTGGTGGAGATAGTATCTCACAACATAGCACAGGAACTTTTAGATAAACATTTAGTAGAAGCTGATGACCCAGAAAAATTTAAAAACGATATAACAGAGATACTACTAAAAGCTGTAGAAGAAGAAAAAGAGATACAAGAAGAAGCAGAAAGATTAGTAGAAAAACACATAAATCTTATAGATGAAGAAATAAGATTTAGAGACGCAGTAAATAAAGTAAAAGAAAAGTTGGCTGAAGAAAGAGGAATACATTTAGACCCTGAAGAAAGGCTAAACCAAATATCCCATAAAATAAAGAAGTATCTCGAAACAGAAGACTCTGTTGAGATTTTTGAACATCCAAACAAAATAAGAAGAATTGTTTTAGATAAACTTAAAAAGTTAATCAAAGAAGAAAAAGAGATAGACAAGGAAGTAAGACAAAGAATAAAATCCTACTCTAAAAAGATTATAGAAGGAACTCCTGAGTGGAAGATACTCTACAACAGAATATACGAAGATGCTTTAAGAAAAAGAGGACTAATGTAAACTATGCTCTCCATACAAGGAGAGAATTTCATTGGAAAATAACTATCCATACTCTGAGCTTGGATATAAGATATTCTTCAAAACAAAACCTTTTTTTAAAAAATTTTTAAAAATAGAAGTTGTAGGAGTTGAAAATATTCCTTTAGAAGGTGGGTGTATAATCGCAGCAAACCATAGAAGCCACTTTGACCCCCCAGTAATCAATATAATATCACCAAGACCTGTAATATTTTTAGCAAAAAAAGAGCTTTTTGAAGTTCCTATTTTAGGATGGTTTATTAAAAAAGCAGGAGCAATTCCAGTTAGAAGAGACAGCAGAGATACAACAGCTATAAAAAAATCTATAACTCTTTTAAAAGAAGGTTTTGTTATAGGTATCTTTCCAGAAGGGTCAAGGGCAAGACCCGGAGAGTTTAGAAAACCACAGCCTGGTGTAGGATACCTAATAGAAAAAGCAAAAGTACCTGTTATTCCTGTTTTAATTGAAGGAACAGATAAAGTACTACCAGTTAACTCAAAAATTCCTAAATTATTCAAGTATAATATTAATGTATTGGTAGGTAAACCTATTAAATTTGAAGGTCTTTCATCTTATGAGCACATTGCAGAAAAAGTTATGCACGAAATCAAAAAATTAAAAGGAGAACATTATGGTTAACATAAAAGTAGCCCAAACAGCAGGTTTTTGCTTTGGTGTAAGGATAGCCGTTGATATGGCTAAAAAGGCTGGTGAGCAACTGGGACATGCCTACACAAACGGTCCTATAATTCACAACAAACAGGTTGTTTCCTACTTAGAAAGTCTTGGAGTGAAAGAGCTACAAGATTACTCTCAACTAAAGCCCGGTGAGACTGTTATTATTAGGTCTCATGGAGTTCCGCCTGAAACAGAAAGAAAGCTAAAAAGTATGAATATAAATGTATTAGACGCAACTTGTCCCTTTGTCAAAAAAGTCCACGACAAAGTAAGACAGCTTGTAGAAGAAGGTTATTTTGTTGTGATAATAGGAGAAGAAGGGCATCCTGAAGTTATAGGAACTTTAGGACATCTTAAAGAGGTAAACGGTCAAGGTGTTGTTGTGGAAAACTTTGAGGACTTAGTAAAAAAAGTACCTAAAAGAAATAAAATAGGTGTTGTCGCTCAAACAACTCAAAGTGAAGACTTTTTTAGAGAAGCTGTAGGATATCTGGCAGAAAATACAGAAGAATTAAAAGTGTTTAACACTATTTGCGATGCAACTTCTGTCAGACAAGAGGATGTTAAAAAACTTGCCCCTACCGTAGATGTAATGATAATCATCGGAGGAAAACACAGTGGAAATACACAAAGACTTGCTCAGATATCTAAAGCTCTAAACCCAAACACTTACCACATAGAAACAGCTGATGAACTTCAAAAAGAGTGGTTTGAAGGAAAAGAAAACATTGGTGTGTCAGCTGGAGCTTCAACTCCAGATTGGATAATAAATCAAGTTGTTGAAAAAATAAAACAGTTAAAAGGAGTGTACACATGAACGAATTTGAGAAGTTAATGGAAGAAAGTGTAGAATCTGGATTCTACTCAAAAAATCAAAAAATAAAAGGTAAAGTAGTAAAAATAACAGATGATAAAGTTTTTGTAGACATAGGTCAAAAAATAGAAGCGGTTTTAAACAAAATTGAAGCTGAAGATATAAAAGAAGGTCAAGAAATAGAAGCAGTTTTTGTAGGTAAAAGAGATAAAGATGGATACTTTATTCTTTCAAGAAGAGGAATAGTAAATAAAGAAAAACTACAAAAATTAAAAGATGCTTTTGAAAACAAAAAGAAAGTAAAAATAACGGTATTAAGTAAGCAAGATAAAGGTTATACAGTATCTGTTGAAGGATTTAAAGGTTTTATGCCTTTATCAGAATCATCTTTAAAAAGAGATGAGAATCTTTTAGAAGGCTTTACATTTGAAGGCTACATAATAAAATTTGAAGAAAGAGGAAAAAATCCTAACATAGTAGTTTCAAGAAAACAAGCTTTGATAGAAGAAAAAGAATTAGAAAAAGAGAAGATACTGTCATTATTAAAAGAAGGTCAAAAGATAAAAGCAAAGGTTGTAAAAGTACAACCTATAGGTGCTGTTTTATCAATAGAAGATGTTTTATACGGATTTTTACCAAAAAGTGAGATATCCTGGGATAAATTTAAAAAAGTAGAAGAAGTTTTAAAAGTAGGTGATGAGGTTGAAGTTGTTGTAAAAGAGATAAAAGATAAAAAACCTATCTTGTCGTTAAAACTTTTAGAAGGAAATCCTTGGGATAAGTTTGATAAAAACGTTGGTGATGTTGTAGAAGGAAAAATTAAAGAAATAAACAAAGGTGGAGTGATTGTAGATTTAGGACTGTTGGAAGGATTCATACCTAACTCAGAAATATCTCACTTTGATTATATAAAAGCTAAGAAGAACTTAAAAGTTGGAGATACAGTATTAGCCAAAATATTTGAAATAGATAAAGAAAAAGGAAAAATAAAGCTAAGCATAAAACAAACCCAAGAAAATCCTATAGAGAAGTTTTTAAAAGAAAATCCAGAAGGTAGCGTAATTCAGGCAAAAGTAAAAGATGTAAAACAAAAAGTTGCATTCATTGATTTAGGAGATATTGAAGGAATAGTAAAACTTCAAGATGCAACAGACAATCCTTCTATTAAATCAATATCTTCCGTTTTAAAAGAAGGAAAGACTTACAGATTTAAAGTTTTAGGTGTAGAAAAAGACAAGATAGTTCTTGGAATTAAACAGCTTTTAGAAGATGCCTTTAATGACTTTATCTCAAAACATAAAGTGGGAGATGTTGTTAAAGGAAAAGTTAAAAAGCTCATAGAAAAGGGAGCCTTTGTTGACCTAACAGAAGAAGTAGAAGGGTTTATACCTGTATCAGAAATAGCAAAAGAAAGAATAAAAATACCAAGTGATAAACTATCTCTCCATCAAGAAGTAGAAGCAAAAATTATTAATATAAACGCTAAAAATAAAAAGATTACCTTAAGTATTAAACATCTGATCTTAGATCAAGAAAGAAAAGCTTTAGAGGAAGAAAAAAGAAAACAAGAAGAAGAGAGAAAGAGACAAGAGGAAGAAGCTAAGAAAAAACTTTTAGAAAAATTATCCCAAAAAGAAGAAAAGAAAGAGTCTCAAGGCGAAGGATTAGGAACCCTTGGAGAGATATTAAAGAAAAAGCTTATGGAGAAAGAAGGTAAATGATAATTGATTTATTTGTTTTAGTTGTCGGTATTGTTTTTGTTTTAGTAGCTGCAGAACTTTTTACAAACGGAATAGAGGCACTTGGTCATAGATTGCAAGTTTCAAAGAATTTTACAGGAAGTGTTTTAGCAGCAGTAGGGACAGCTCTTCCTGAAACGCTTATCCCAATTATTGCAGTTGTGTTTTTTGCAGGAAACAAAGGACAAGATATAGGTGTAGGTGCAATTTTGGGAGCTCCTTTTATGCTTTCTACCTTAGCTTTTCCTTTAATAGGTTTAACTGTTGTTGTTAGACATTTATTAAAAAAGGGTAGTATATCTCTTCACGCAGAAACTACGGGACTTAGAAGAGATTTAACTTTCTTCTTATTTGCTTATTCTATCGCTTTATTTGTTGTTCCGTTTGAAAGTCATTCTGTAAGGATTTTAACTGCAGCATTTTTATTGGTTTTATATGTAGTGTACGTTTTCCAAACGTTAAAAGGTGAAAGTGAAGATATGGAAGCTACAGAACATCTTTTCTTTGCACCTAAAAATCCTCATCCAGCTATGTGGATAATAATATTCCAAGTTATATTTTCCTTGGTTATAATGGTTGCTGGAGCTCATCTGTTTGTCCATGGAATAGAGAAGATTAGCTTAGCCTTTGGTTTAGACCCCCTTATATTTTCACTATTAATAGCACCAATAGCAACAGAACTTCCTGAAAAGATAAATAGTATTACTTGGGTTTGGAAAAAGAAAGATACTTTGGCAGCAGGTAATGTTGCAGGAGCAATGGTATTTCAAAGTACTGTACCTGTTAGCTTTGGAATAGTTTTTACAGATTGGAACATTACAGGATTAGCGTTAATATCTGGTATATTCGCTATATTTTCGGCATTTTTAGTATTAACTGTTTCTTACATTAACAGAAAGTATTTTGCTTATGGTTTTTCTGTTGGTATAATTTTCTTTGTTAGTTATATTTATTTAGTTTTAAATGGTACAAATTAAAGAGGTTTACTATGGATTTAGATAAAGAATTACAAAACCTATCAGACCAGATAGAAATATTAAGAGAAAAGATAAGAAATGGAGAGAATAGTCTTATAAGAGAGCTTGTAAAACTTAGAAAAAAGTTTAAAAAATTATCCGAAAAAAAGATGGAGTCTTTAACCGCTTGGGATAGAGTTCAGCTTGCAAGACATCCTAAAAGACCCCATACGATAGATTACATAAACAACATTTTTACAGATTTTATAGAGCTTCATGGAGACAGAAGATTTGCAGATGATAAAGCAATAATAGCTGGATTTGCAAATTTTGAAGGAAAACCTGTTTGTGTAATTGGACACGAAAAAGGAAGAGACACAAAAGAGAAGATTGAAAGAAATTTTGGAATGCCTCACCCTGAAGGTTATAGAAAAGCTATAAGAGTTATGAAACTTGCGGAAAAATTCAAAAGACCTGTTTTCACTTTTATAGATACACCCGGAGCCTACCCCGGAATAGGAGCTGAGGAAAGAGGTCAGTCTCAGGCAATAGCAGAAAGTCTTATGGTTATGGGAAGTTTGAAAACTCCTATAATTGCAACAGTTATAGGAGAGGGTGGAAGTGGTGGAGCTTTAGCTTTAGGGGTTGCAGACAGGATTTTAATGCTTGAAAATGCTATATACTCAGTTATATCTCCAGAAGGCTGTGCAGCAATACTTTTTAAATCTGCAGAGTCAGCTCCTATTGCAGCAGAAAGTTTGAAAATTACAGCAAAAGACCTTTTAGAGTTAGGCGTAATAGACTGTATAGTTAGAGAGCCAAGAGGTGGAGCACACCTTCAGCCAAAAAAAATGTACAGACTTTTGAAGTGGTCTTTAAGAAATGCTTTAAAACAAGTAGAGAATGTAGATTTAGATAAACTCGTAGAATTAAGACATAAAAAGTTTTACTCAATGGGAAGATTTGCTGAGAAGTGAAAATACTTCTTTACCAAACAGCATTCTTGGGAGATTTAATACTAACAACCCCTTTAATAGAATCTATAAAAAAAATTTATCCACAGTCTAATCTAACTGTAATTTCTAAACCTTTTGGAAAAGAAGTTTTAAAAAACAATCCTTTTGTTGACAGGTTGATTACTTTTGATAAAAATAAAGACTATACTTTAGACTTGATAAAAACTCTCCGTAGAGAAAAGTTTGATATCGCTATCTCACCACACAGGTCTCACAGAGCTTCTTACATTTTATTTTTAACGGGCATTCCTAAAAGGATAGGTTTTGATAAAGCTGGTTTTTCTTTCCTTTACACAGATGTAGCACCTCACCGTTTTGACTCAACCCACGAGATAGACAGAAATCTAAAGATCCTTGAAAAACTACCTGACTATAAACCTAATTTAGTAGAAAGAAATCCAAAGTTATACCTTGACCCAGAAGAAGATAGTTTTTACAAATCTATAGACTTAAAAGATAAATCTTACATAGTAATAGCACCGGGTTCTAAATGGGAGACAAAAAGATGGACTGATAAGGGTTTTGCAGCTGTGATAGATACTTTAATAAAAAGAGGAGAAACAGTTGTTTTAATAGGTTCAGGTGAAGATTTAGATTTTGTAGAAAAGATTTTATCAAAAACAGAAGAAAAACCTATTAATTTAGTAGGAAAAACAAACTTAAGACAAACTTTTTCATTAATAAAGCATTCAAAACTCCTTATATCAAATGACTCGGCTCCTGTTCATATGGCAGTTAGCTTTGATGTCCCAGTTATTGATATATATGGACCAACTGTAAAAGATTTTGGTTTTTATCCTTATAAAAATGGTGTGGTTGTAGAGGTGGAAGGTCTTAAATGTAGACCTTGTGGACTTCACGGACACAAAGTCTGTCCTATAAAAACCCATGACTGTATGGAAAAGATAAAGCCTGAATTTGTACTTGAAAAAGTTGATAAAATATTAAGTTAAAAATTTTAAGAGGTGAGTTTATGGAGCTATCTAACAGAATTAAAAAGATTAAACCTTCTCAAACACTTGCAATTACAGCAAAAGCTAACGAGTTAAAAGCAAAAGGGGTGGATATTATAAGTTTTGGAGCTGGAGAGCCAGACTTTGACACGCCAGATTTTGTAAAAGAGGCAGCTATAAAAGCATTAAAAGAAGGAAAAACAAAGTATACAGCAGCAGCCGGAATACCACAGCTAAGAGAGGCAATAGCACAGAAGTTAAAAAATAGAAATAACATAGATTACTCTCCATCTGAGGTTATAGTAGTTCCTGGAGCAAAAATGGGATTGTATGAAATATTTGCAATTCTTTTAAACCCCGGAGATGAGGTAATAGTCCCAGCTCCTTACTGGGTTTCTTATACAGAACAGATAGCATTAAACGACGGAGAGTCTGTAATACCGCAACTATCAGAAGAAAACGGATTTATATTAACTGCTGATATAGTAGAGTCTTCAATAACTCCAAAAACAAAGGCACTTGTATTAAACAGCCCTTCAAACCCAACAGGAGCAGTAATACCAAAAAAAGAGTTAGAAAAAATAGCAGAAGTTTGTTTAAAACATAACATAATGATTATATCTGACGAATGTTATGAAGAGTTTTCTTACGGAGAGCCTCACGTAAGTATAGCTTCTTTATCAAGGGAAGTTAGAGAGATAACCTTTACAGTTGGAGCTTTCTCAAAATCCTACTCTATGACAGGTTGGAGACTTGGATGGGTTGCAGCTCCTGAAAAGTATATAAAAGCTATGACAAACATTCAAAGCCAGACTATCTCAAATCCTACAACCTTTGCCCAGTATGGGGCTCTTGAGGCTTTAAAGGACAACGGACAGTTTCCTGCAATGATGAGAAACGAGTTTGTAAAAAGAAGAGATTATATAGTTGAAGCTCTAAACAGTATAAAAGGAGTTAGATGTATAAAACCAGAAGGAGCTTTCTATGCATTTCCTAATGTATCTTATTATATAAAAGGGAATATAAAAAACGATGTAGACCTCTCAGCTTATCTACTGGAAGAAGGTAAAGTAGCGGTAGTTCCTGGTTCCGCTTTCGGTAAAGAAGGCTATATTAGACTATCTTATGCTACATCTATGGAAAACATAAAAGAAGGAGTAGAAAGAATAAAACAAGCTCTTGAAAAGTTAGGATAGTTAGACAATTTTTATAGTTAGTATCCATTAGAGGTGTTAGTATGCAGTTGCTTGAAGAAAGAGTCTCTCACATGGAAGAGATTATTATGAAAATTTTATACATGCAACAGGAAGCTCAGATAGAGCTTAAAGATTTACGCCATTTACATAAAAAGGCGGAAGAGAGACTTGAAAGATTTGAAGCAAAAGTTGAAAAGATGATTACGGAGATGAAGGAAGAGAATCAGAAGTTTAAAGTAATCGTTGAAAAAGCGATTGCTGAAATGAAAGAAGAAAATCAAAGATTCAAAGACAGCGTAGAAAAAATAGTCGCTGAAATGAAAGTTGACACAGAAAGGTTTAAAACAAACGTTGAAAAAACAATCGCTGAAATGAGGAAGGACTTTAACAAAAAATGGGGGGAGCTGTCTAACAGACTTGGGACTATCGTTGAAGACGTAATTTTCCCTGCAACTAAACCTGTTTTAGAAAAGTACTTTAAATGTGAGATAACAGATATACATATGAATAGGAAAAGAAAAAAAGATAATCTAAAAGATGAGTTTGACGTGATTGCGGTTAGCGACCCTTGTAAAACTGTGTATCTAATAGAAGTAAAAGCAACGCCAAAGATAGAGTACGTAAACGATTTTAAAGATAAAAAGGTGGAAAGATTTAAAACTCTTTTCCCAGAGTATAATAATTACAATCTTGTTTTAATCTTTGCTTCTTTGAGAATAGATGAAGATGTTGTTAACTATCTCACAAAAAACAAAATATATGCTATGGCATACAAAGAATGGGAGTATATGGATATATTAAATTTTGATAAACTAAACCAAGTAAGAGGTGAGTAAAATGAAAAAGTTTTTAATTGGACTTTATATAGTTGGTTTGCTTTTATTTGGATGTAATAAACAACCTTCTGAACCAAAGTTTACAGTAGACCCTAACCCTGTTATAAAACAGTCTATTGAAAGTAAAAAAAATCTTATTGTAATTTTTGAGTCTGAAACCTGCCAGTATTGTGATAAGTTAAACAAAGAAGTATTAAAAGATATGGAAGTTAAACAAAGCTTAGTAAAAAATGGTATAGAAATTGCAATAGTTGATGTTAATGGCAGTAGAAAAGTTTTAGACCCAGAAGGTAAAAAAGAAGTTGACGAAAAAACTTTAGCTGGAATTTACAGAGTTACAGGCTATCCTACTATAGCTGTATTTAATCCAGATAAAAATTATGAACTTATTGGAGTTATACCTGGCTACATACCAAAAGATTACTTTATAAAACTTAGCGACTATGTAGGGTCTAAATGTTATGAAAAAACAGAGTTTCAAAAATATATAGAAAATGGAGGAAAGTGTTGATTCCACAGGTTTACATAGGAGAAAACTGGTTTTCTTTAGATGAAGTTTTTAATTCTTATAAAAATCCTCTTTGTGGTGGAGTAGACATCTTTATAGGAGTTGCAAGGTCAGCGCCAGAAGACGGAGAGGTTGAAGAATTACATTATGAAGCTTACGTATCAATGGCTGAAAAAGTTATAAATGAAATTATTCAAGAAGCAAAAGAAAAGTTTAATATACATCACTGTGTTGTACATCATAGGACTGGAGTTGTACCTGTAGGAGTTCCTTCTTTTTTAGTGGTAGTGTGGGCAGGACACAGACAGGAAGCTTTTGCAGGTTGTAGATACGTAGTTGATAATGTAAAAGCAAGAGCTCCAATATGGAAAAAAGAAGTTTTTAAATCTGGAAAAACTCAGTGGAAGGAAAGTTGAAAGTAGCAGTTATAGGAGCAGGATTAGCAGGAAGTGAAGCTGCTTATAAGATAGCTCAAGCAGGTTTTAAAGTAGACCTTTACGAGATGAGACCTAAAAAACTTACTCCTGCCCATACAACAGGATACTTTGCAGAAATAGTCTGTAGCAACTCTTTTGGTAGTGAAAGCCTAACTTCTGGAGCTGGTTTATTAAAAAAAGAGATGGAAGAGTTAGGGTCTTTACTACTACGAGTTGCAAAAGAGTATAAAGTTCCTGCAGGTCAAGCTTTTGCTGTAGACAGAGAAAAATTTTCAAAAAGAATAACAGAGATTTTGGAAAACCACTCAAACATAAATGTTATAAGAGAAGAAGTTAAACAGCTCCCAGATGCTGATATTGTAGTTATAGCAACAGGACCTCTTACGTTAGAGGATTTTTCAAAAGAAATACAAAAACTTACTTCCTCAGAATATTTATATTTTTACGATGCTATAGCTCCCGTTGTTGACGCTTCAACTGTAGACTACTCTAAAGGATTCTGGGCTGATAGATACGGTAAAGGGTCTGGAGATTACTTTAACTGTGTATTATCTCAGGAAGAATACGAAGTTTTTTATCAAGAGCTTATAAAAGGAGAACAAGTACCGTTAAAAGACTTTGAAAAAGCTGTGTACTTTGAAGGCTGTCTTCCTATAGAAGAGATGGCAAGAAGAGGTAAAGAAACTTTACTGTATGGACCTATGAAACCAGTAGGGTTAATAGACCCTAAAACAGGAAAAAGACCTTTTGCAGTTGTTCAGCTGAGAAAAGAAAACATAGAAGGAACATTGCTATCGTTGGTTGGTTTTCAAACAAAGTTAAAATATCCAGATCAACAGAGAATATTCAGACTAATCCCTGCCTTAAAAGATGCAGAGTTTGTAAAACTTGGTTCTATCCACAGAAATACATTTATCCAGTCTCAAAAACTTTTACTTCCTACTCTGCAGCTTAGAAAAAATCCAAATATACTATTTGCAGGACAGATAACAGGAGTAGAAGGATATATGGCATCAGCTGCTACTGGAATAATAGCAGGAATAAATGTTGTTAGAATGCTTCAAGGTAAAGAACCTGTGTATCCACCTAAAGAGACGATAATAGGAGGACTTATAAACTACATTACAACTGCAAAAAATGAACTTCAACCAATGGGTCCAAACTTTGCTCTACTTCCTGATATTGACATAAAGATAAAGAATAAAGAAGAAAGAAAGCTAAAAAAAGCTCAAATATCATTAGAAAAAATAAAAGAGTTTAAAGAAAAAATATCATTATGAAGCTACCTCTTTACCTTAAAATCTCTTTAAGATACCTTTTCTCTGTTAAATCAAACCTTCTTTCTTTTATGACAGTTATATCAATAGTAGGTATAACGCTGGGAGTTGCAGCTTTAATAGTTACTCTATCAGTTATGAACGGATTTATGTTTGGTTTAAAGTCAAAATTACTTCAAACAACTCCCCACATAATGATTTTAAAAGCAGACGAAAAGTTTGACGATTACAATCAAGTTATACAGAAAATAAACCAAAACTCACAAATATTGGACTATCAACCGTTTATTTACACTCAAGGATTACTATCAAAAGACTCTAAAGTTTCAGCTGTATACGTAAGAGGTGTAGACCCACAAAAAGATAAAAATTTTCTATCCCTTGATAAAAGAATAATCTTAGGTAATTATGACCTTTCTGATGGATGTGTAATTTTAGGTAAAGATTTAGCACTTATGTTGTCAGTTACAGTAGGAGATGAGTTAAACCTTATGTCTCCTGTTGGAAGAAAAACACCCCTTGGCTTTTTACCTAAAATAAAACCAGTTAAAGTTTGTGGGATAGCAGACCTTGGAATATACGAGTATAACGCTACATTTGTTGCAACAAACTTAAAGTTTGCTCAAAACTTTTTCGATATGGGAGAGAGTATAACAGGCATACAGCTTAAACTAAAAGACCCTTTTAAAGCAGAAGCTATAAAATCTAAGTTAGAAAAAATTATAGAATTTCCTTACATAATAAAGTCTTGGATGGATATGAATAAAAGTCTTTTCCAAGCCCTTGAACTTGAAAAGTTTGCCATGTTTTTAGTTATTACTTTAATAGTTGTAGTTGCATCTTTTAACATCGCAAGCCTAATTTCAACTAAAAGTAGAGAAAAAAGAAAAGAGATTGCCATTCTTAGAACATTAGGTGCAGATAGGAGTCTTATAACAAAAGTTTTTTTATTTCAAGGACTTTTTATAGGAATTGTAGGGTCAATACTTGGAACTATTTTAGGCTTATTGATAGTTTACATTGGAGATACTTACCACTTAATTAAATTAAACCCAGAAGTTTACCTTATAGAGTATTTACCTTTGAGAATATCTGTGTTAGAAGTATTAGTAATATTTTTATCATCTATGCTTATATGTTTTATCTCATCTATATTCCCAGCTTTAAATGCTTCAAGAGAGTCTCCTGCAGAGGTCTTACGCTATGAGTAGTGTTTTACTTGAAAATGTAAAAAAAGTTTATAAAAACGCTCAAGAAGAAGTATGGGCTTTAAAAGGAATAAGTCTGAAAGTGGAAAATGGTCAGATGATAGCAGTAATGGGACCTTCTGGTTCAGGAAAAAGTACTCTGCTACACATTATAGGAGGAATAGATTACCCTACAGAAGGAAAAGTGTTGATAAATGGATTACAGATAAATAACCTTAACGATAAACAATTATCAAAGTTTAGAAATGAAAACATAGGATTTGTCTTTCAGTTTCATTATTTACTACCTGAATTTACAGCTTTAGAAAATGTTATGATTCCTATGGAGATAAAAGGAGAAAAAAATGTAAAAGAAAAAGCTATTGAGATATTAACAAAATTTAACTTACAGCACAGACTAAACCACAAACCACCTCAGCTGTCAGGGGGAGAACAGCAAAGAGTGGCAATAGCAAGAGCAGTGGCAAATCAGCCATCTCTTCTTATAGCAGATGAACCTACTGGAAATTTAGACTCTCAAAATGCTAAAAATGTTATAATGTTGTTTAAAGAGCTAAACGAAAAGAAGGGGATGACTATTATCATCGCAACCCACGATATTGAAATTGCAAAATACTGTAAGTATATTTACTATATGAAAGATGGTATGTTAGTAAATATTGAAAAAGTTTAAAAAGTAGGTAGATTATTTAAAGCAAAAATAAAGTTGTAAGAGGTAAAGTACAATGTTTGAGAAATTTACAGAAAAAGCAAGAAAAGTAATACTTACAGCAAGAGAACATGCCTTAGCATATAGAAATAACTATTTGGGAAGTGAACACCTTCTTTTGGCATTGCTTGATGAAGACGATATTACAATCTTAGTTCTTTCGAAGTTTAGTCTTACTGCTGATAAAGTGAAAAAGACACTAACTTCCCAAATGGCAAGAGGCAGTCATTCAGGAGAAGTTTTATTTGCTCCAGATGCAAAGAGAGTTCTTGAGTTTGCTGTAGAAGAAGCTCGTATTCTACACCATCCATTTGTAGGACCTGAGCATCTGCTTATAGGTATAATCAGAGAAAAGACAGGTTTAGGTGGAAGAATTCTTAGAGGATTTGGTATAGATGAGTACAGCGTAAGAAGAGAGATACTCTCAGCCCTTGGAGAGATACCTTCTCAAGAACAGGCAAAATCAGCTCCAACTCCAAACTTAGACAGATTTGGAAGAGACCTAACAGCTTTAGCAAAAGAAGGAAAGTTAGACCCTGTAGTAGGAAGAGAAAGAGAGATAGAAAGAGTTATACAGATACTATCAAGAAGAAGAAAGAATAACCCTGTCTTAATAGGAGAGCCAGGAGTTGGTAAAACTGCTATCGTAGAAGGTCTTGCACAGAGAATAGCAAGTAAACAAGTTCCAGAAACTCTTCAAAACAAAAGAATAGTTGCACTGGATTTAGCCTTAATCGTTGCAGGAACTAAGTACAGAGGACAGTTTGAAGAAAGATTAAAAAGCATATTAAAAGAGTTAGAAAAGGCTCCTAACGTTATTCTTTTTATAGATGAACTTCACACAATGGTAGGAGCAGGCTCTGCAGAAGGGTCTTTAGACGCTTCTAATATGTTAAAACCTGCTTTATCAAGAGGAGAAATACAAGTAATAGGAGCTACTACATTAGACGAATACAGAAAGTACATAGAGAAAGATGGAGCTTTAGAGAGAAGATTCCAACCTGTTATAGTTGACCCACCAACACCTGAAAATGCAATACTCATATTAGAAGGTTTAAAGAAAAAGTTTGAAGAGTTTCATAACGTAGAGTACACAAAAGATGCAATAGAAAAAGCAGTAGAGTTTTCTGTTAAGTACATATCAGACAGACAGCTACCAGACAAAGCTATAGACCTTTTAGATGAAGCAGGAGCTTTAGTCAGACTAAGAGAACTTGAACTTCCAGAAGATCTTAGAAAGATAGAAGAAAAAATAAAAGAGATAGAAGAAGAAAAAACTAAAGCGATAAAAGAAGAAGACTTTGAAAAAGCATCTAAGTTAAGAGACGAAGAAGTTAAGTTAAGAGCTAAGTTTGAAACGATGAAACTAAACTGGAAAGAAAAACAGAAAGAAAACAGACCAAAAGTTACAGAAAAAGATATTGCGGAAGTTGTAGCAAGATGGACTGGTATACCAATAGCAAGACTTACAGAGTCTAACAAAGAAAAGCTACTTCATATAGAAGAAGAGCTTCATAAGAGAGTTGTTGACCAAAACGAGGCTATAACTGCAATATCAAAAGCTATAAGAAGAAATAGTGTTGGACTAAAAGGAAGACACAGACCAATTGGAGTGTTCCTATTCTTAGGACCCACAGGAGTAGGTAAAACAGAAACCGCTAAAGCTTTAGCAGAATACCTATTTGGAAAAGAAGATGCTTTAATAAGATTTGATATGTCTGAGTATATGGAAAAACACACAGTATCAAGACTTATAGGAGCTCCTCCGGGATACGTTGGGTACGAAGAAGGTGGACAGCTTACAGAAGCAGTAAGAAGAAAGCCTTATTCTGTTATACTCTTTGACGAGATAGAAAAAGCTCATCCAGACGTGTTTAACATATTCTTACAAATATTTGATGATGGAAGACTTACAGACTCTTTAGGTAGAGTTGTTGACTTTAGCAATACAATAATAATAATGACTTCAAACCTTGGCGCTAAGATGATTTTAGACAGTGGAAAAATGGGATTTGAAACTAAGTCTGCTCTTATAGATTATAAAGACTTAAAGAAAAATGTTATGGATCAAGTTAAAAAGGCATTTAATCCAGAGTTTATAAATAGGCTTGATGAGATTATCGTATTTAAACCATTGGACAAAGAGATAATTAAAGGTATAATAGATATACAAATTAAAGAGATTAACAAAAGGTTAAAAGAATGGCAAATAGAAGTAAGCTTATCTCCAGAGTTTATAGACTACTTGATAGAGAAGGAATTCAAACCAGAATATGGAGCAAGAAGTATAAAGAGGGCTCTTCAATCTCAAGTAGAAGACTTATTAGCGGAAGAGATATTGGCCGGAAAACTTCAACCGGGTTCACACGTGGAAGTAGTGTTGAATCCAGACAATACAGTTGGCTTAAAAGTTTTACAGAAGAAGAAAGGAAGAAAGAAAAAAGAACTTCAACCAGCATAAGAAAGTTGGCGGTCGTTTCTGCGACCGCTTTTTTTATATTTTCTTTCAATTCATTTGCTGAAGAAAATAAAACATCTAATCAAACAGAAACTGAAAACATCCAACTTGATAAACCACAAATTCAAACTGGAACAATCCAAGAAGAAGTTTCTAAAGTATATAGAATAGAAAAAATAGAGATAAAAGGTCTAAAATTCTTCAATGAAGAGATAATAAAACCCCTTATACCTTTTGGTAAAGGAGCTATTGTAAGTAGAGACAAAATAGAAAATACTTTAAGAGACCTTTACAAGTTAGGATACTTTTCTAACGTAGAAGCTTACACTAAGTACACAGAAAACGGAATAGATATTACATTTGTATTTACAGAGCTTCCTGTTGTTCAAAGGATAGAGTTTGAAGGTAATAAAGCTATATCAAAAGATGACCTTATAAAAGAGTTAGGATTAGACCTATCTGAAAAGTTAGAATCTGGAAAACCACTTCCCTTTACAACATTAGGACCAGAGCTTACATCTAAACTTTCTTCAATAAAAAAAGGATTAGGTAGAGTTTTATCTACTGATGAAATAGGGCAGATGATAAAAAAACTCCAATCTCTTTACGAAAAAAGAGGGTACTATAATACAAAAATATCTTACTTTTACAAAGGGAACACGTTAGTTTTTAAAATAGATGAAGGAAGTAAAGCTTACGTTGAGAAAATTGAGATAATAGGAAATAAAAACATAAAAAAGAAAGAAATATTATCTGTAATGGAAACATCAGAAAGAAGTATTTTAAAATTAAAACTTCATCCAAGCTTAGTAAAAGAGACACTGTATGAAGACATTGATAGAATAAGAAATCTGTATATAGGAAAAGGATTTTTTGATGTAGATATTCAAGAACCTGAAGTTAAGCTAATCGATGGTAAAAAGTACCATATAACAATAAAAATAAACGAAGGGGATAGATATAAAGTCGATTCTATAAAGCTTGAGAACAACGACCTTTATACAACCAAAGAACTTCTTGAAGTAAGTAAAAGAAAAGCTATAAAATCTGGAGAATATTACGACCAAGAAAAGATAGACTTTATAAAGAAAAATATTTTAGACAAATATAACGACCTTGGATACATATTTGCCAACGTAGAAGTAAATAAACTTGTAAACAAAGAAAAGAAAACTGTAGATGTTGTATTTGATATAAACAAAGGAAACATCTTTTACGTAGATAAAATAAATATAGAAGGAAACTACGAATCCAGGGACGCTACTATAAGAAGAGAGTTAAAACTTGCTCCGGGAGACCTTTTTAAGAAAGAAAATCTTTTAAGGTCTCAGTCAAGACTTTATAGACTTGGATACTACGACATGATAGGTTTTGACCCTAACGTAAAATCAGATAATGAGATGGACCTTACAACTCAGGTAAGTGAAAGATTTACAGGTCAGATGTCTATAGGTGCAGGATACAGCCAGCAAACAGGACTTTCTTTCTTTGCATCTTTAAAGAAAGGAAACTTTTTAGGAACAGGGGACACAGCAGGTATTTCTCTATCGATAGGTTCAAAGTACAGAAACAACTCATTAAACTACCTTCACAGATGGTTTTTATACAAACCTTTAGACCTTGGAATGAACCTTTACGACACTTACGTTGATTATACATCTTTCGTAGCTACAAAGACTGGGTTTTCTCCAACTATATCATACGAGTTTAAAGAATATTGGAGAACAGGTTTAACCTTAACTGCAGAGAAAGGTGAGTATAAAGATATTTTAGATACAGCATCAACTTATATTAAAAAACAAGCAGGTAAGTACGACCTTTATTCAGCCGGATGGTTTATAAACAGAAATACTATAGACAACCCTTTACTTCCTACAAGTGGTAGCGACCTAACCTTAACGTTAAAAGCAGGTACTGGTACAAGAGATTTTTATAAAGTAGTTTTATCAGGAACGAAGCTAATTCCTGACAGAATTTTTTATACTGACTTTGTGTTTTCCATAAAAGGTACTTTTGGATTGGTTGAGAAGATATCAAAAAGTATACCGTTAGATGAACTATTCTTTGTAGGTGGTGATTTTACAATTAGAGGTTTTGACTGGGGTAGAGCTGGACCTTTAGATGAAAATAAAGACCCTGCAGGTGCAAAAAGAGAGATAGTCTTAAACTATCAGCTTGCCCATCCAATTGTAGAAAGATTTTTGTGGGGATTTGTATTTTTAGACCAAGGTAAAGGTTTTGACAAAGGTAATCCATTTTCTAATATGTATAACTCTGTGGGAGCTGGACTTAAAATTATTACACCTTTTGCACCCATTGAACTTTATTACGGTAAAGTGTTAAACCCACCTACTGGAACAAGTAGTTCAAGGTTTGGATTTATATTGGGAACATTTTTCTAAAATAAAAATTTGAGAGGTTAAGAGATGAAAAAGTTTTTATCAGTTTTAATGATGATTTTTGTTATTTCTGGAATATCAAAAGCTGCAAATTTAGCATACGTTGATATGGAGAAAGTTATGAATGAGTCAGAAAAAGGAAAGAAGTATAAAAAAGATTTAGAAAACAAACTTTCTTATTATCAAAACAAAGCAAAAGAATTACAGAATAAAATCCAAGACCTTCAAAAACAGCTTCAAAGTCCAGCTTTAAAAGATAATGTAAAAGAAGAGAAAAGAAAAGAGTTAAGAGATTTAGCAAGACAGCTTCAGTCCTTAGAAGCACAGGCAAATGAAGAACTTGCAAAGATGAAAGCAGAAGCTGAAAAAAACATGGTTATGGAAATAAAGAAAATAGCAGAGAAGATAGCTAAAGAAAGAAACCTTGACGCTATTTTTTACGGCGGGCTTGTAAGTGGAGTACTGTATGCAAGTCCTAAACTTGACATAACAAACGACGTACTAAAGGAGTACAACAAGCAAAAATGAAGTTAAGTCAGATAGCTAACTTAATAAACGCAAAAGTAGAGAACTTAAAACAGGATATTGAGATTAAAAATCTCAAAAGTGTAGATACTGCAACAAAAGAAGATTTAACTTTTGTAAAAGACCCAAAAAAACTAACAAAAACGAACGCAGGAGCTGTATTAACACCATACTTTATAGAAAGTTTAGACATACCACAGCTTATAGTAGAAAAACCTGATATTGCATTTTATAAACTAATAGAAATCTTCTATCCAGAAGAAAAACAAGAAGGATTTGTATCAGATAAAGCTGTGATAGGTAAAAACGTAATTATAGACAATTCAGCAGTTATAAATGATTACGTTGTTATAAAAGATAACGTAAAGATAGGAAAAAATACAGTTATATACCCATTTTCTTACATAGGAGAAAATACAGAAATAGGAGATAACTGTATAATCTACCCATCAGTTGTAATCTATAAAGACACAAAAATAGGAAACAATGTAATAATACACTCAGGAACTGTGATAGCTTCCGATGGTTTTGGATACTACCAAGAAGGAAATCGAAGGAAAAAAATCAAACACATAGGAAAAGTAATTATAGAAGATGACGTAGAAATCGGTGCAAATACAACAATAGACAGAGCTTTGGTAGATGAAACTGTTATCAAAAAAGGAACTAAGATAGATAATCTTGTTATGATAGGACACAACTGTAAGATAGGAGAAAACACAGTTTTAGTATCTCAAGTAGGAATAGCTGGAAGCTGTAATATAGGAAACAACGTTATTTTGGCAGGGCAGGTAGGGGTTGCAGACCACATCACAATAACAGACAACGTAATAATAACGGCAAAATCAGGAGTTGGAAGTAATATTACTGAAAGTGGAATATACGGAAGTTCTATAAACGCTATAGAGTGGAAAAAGTGGAAAAGGGTAATGGCAGTTATTTATAAACTTCCAGAAATAATAAAAAAGTTTAAGGTAGAATGAGAGAAAGAAATTTAGAATCAATAGAGTATAATAAATTTTTAGAATTACTGTCATCTTATACACACAGCGACCTTACAAAAAAACACATCGTAAGTCTAAGACCTTTTAACAATTTAGAAAAACTACAAAAAGAAATCCAAAAAACTCAAGAGCTTTACGACCTTTTTATAAAAAAAGGATACCTACCACTTACAGAGTATCCAGACATATCCCAAGCTTTAAACTTAGCTGTTATAGAAGACAGTATCTTATCACCTAAAGACCTTTTAGAAATATCATCACTACTTAAAGCTGTAAAAGAAGTAAAATCTTACATAGATATATCACAGGTTCAAGTTTTAAAAAGTCTATATCAAGACCTTACGCCCCTTAGAGAGTTAGAAAAAGCAATAACAGACAGTATAGATAATACCTTTTCTGTCAAAGATACAGCTTCCACAGACCTATCAAGAATAAGAAAAGAGATAAAAGAAGTAGAAAGTAAAATAAACAAAGTTTTAGAAAACATACTTAACAAACCTGCATACGAAGGAGCAATACAAGAAAAAATAATAACAATAAGAAGAGAACGCTTTGTTATACCTGTAAAGTACAATTACACCTATAAAATAAAAGGAATAATCTTAGACAGGTCTTCTTCTGGAAATACGGTTTACATAGAGCCATTTGAAGTTGTCCCTCTTAACAATAAACTTTCAGACTTAAAACTTCAAGAGCAGATAGAAATAAGAAAGATATTAAAATTTTTAACAGACTTAGTAAGGTCAAAGATACACTTTATAAAAAAATCCTTTGAAGCTATTTTAGACTTTGACATTCTTCAAGCAAAAGTAAGGTATGCAAAAGAATATAAATGTATATTTCCAAACCAAGATAAATATTTAAGACTATACAATGCAAGACATCCTATATTTTTACTTAAAAACAAGCCTTTTAACCCTATTGACATAATAGTAGAAAATAAAAAAGGACTTATAATAACAGGGTCAAATACAGGGGGTAAAACAGTTACATTAAAAACAGCAGGACTGTTATCTCTTCTATACAAAACAGCAATTCCTATCCCAGTAGATGAAAACTCTACTATCAGAGTTTTTGACAGTGTATTTATAGACATTGGAGATTATCAAAGTATAGAAGAAAACCTATCTACATTCTCTTACCACGTAAAAAATATCAAAGAAATTTTAGAGTTATCAACTGAAAACAGTTTACTTTTGTTTGACGAACTTATTCCAGGAACAGACCCAGATTTTGCATCTGCATTAGGTATAGCAATTTTAGAGTATGTAAGAGAAAAGGGTTGTTTTGTGATTGCTTCAACCCACCTTAAAAAAGTCAAAATGTACGCATTAGGTAGTGATTATTACAATACAGCATCTGTAGGTTTTGATAAAGAAACATTACAGCCTACATATAAGGTTTACTACAACACAGTTGGCGAAAGTATGGCATTTTACATAGCAGAAAGACTTGGACTTCCTGAAAAAATCCTTCACACAGCTAAAAAGTACGTTGAAGAAGATATTCTAAAGTTTCAAGATATGGCTTCTAACCTTTCTAAAATGATAGCTCAGTATGAAGAAAAAATAAAAGAAATTGATATATTGAAAAGACAACTTGAAGAAGAGAAACAAAAGTATGACCAACTTGTTAGGCAGTTAGAGCAAGACAGAAAGCAAAAATGGAAAGAAAGTCTAAAAGATATCCAGGATTATATAAAAAATCTAAAAGAAGAAGGTTATGAAATTTTAAGACAGGTAAAAGAAGAAAAATCAGGAAGCAAGTTAGAGAGATTTATAAAAACGAAAAAATTAGAAATTGAGAGTTTAGAAAAAGAAGAAATTAAAGAAGAGATAAAAGAAGGAGACACAGTCAGACTTAAAGGAAAAGCTCAAAAGGGAACTGTTATAGCAATAAGAGAAGATAAAGCAAATGTAGATTTTGGTGGGTTAAAAGTTTGGGTAGATTTATCAAAACTTGAAAAAGTTAAAGATGAAAAAAAAGAAGAAAAACAAACAGTAAAAGTATCAAAACCATCTGTAAATGTAATGCCATCAATAAACCTAATAGGAAAAACAAAAGAGGAAGCAATAAAAGAGTTAGAAAAGTATATAGACAGTATATTAATGCAAGGTTTAACAACGTTTAAAATAATACACGGTTATGGCACAGGAGTACTAAGAAAAGCTGTAAGAGAGTACCTTGATAAACTTCCATATAAAATAAGGTATGAAGATGCCCCCTATCACGAAGGCGGTATGGGGGCTACCATTGTTTATTTAGAGTGAAAAAGAGGTAATAAAATGGCTATTTTTATAATAAAAAATAAAAAAATAAGAAAGCTTCACATAAACACCGAAAAATCAGAGCGGGACATTCAAAAGTTATTTGAAGATAATTTAGAAGAGATTCTGAATATTAATTTTTTAGCTTCTGAATATCCTACTACATGGGGAGGTAGAATTGATACTTTAGGAATTGACAAAAATGGTTCACCAGTTATCATTGAATACAAAATTGGCAAAAATGAAAATGTTATTAATCAAGCTTTATC
The DNA here is from genome assembly GCF_000619805.1 of Sulfurihydrogenibium subterraneum DSM 15120. Lineage (NCBI taxonomy): Bacteria > Pseudomonadati > Aquificota > Aquificia > Aquificales > Hydrogenothermaceae > Sulfurihydrogenibium > Sulfurihydrogenibium subterraneum. The sequence goes on from NZ_JHUV01000009.1 coordinate 91,438, forward strand.
ATACCTACGCTGGCTTTTAGATCATAAAGCAGAGTTTGAAAAATTATGTAAAGACAAGAACATGGAAGTTAAAATAGATTGGAATTCACCACGTGTAATTTGCATCGCTGAGTCTTTTAGTAAGTTTGACATTGATACAGTTGCAATTCTTCCGATTAGAATTGAACTTTTGAAGTATGCTATTTATGAAAGTGGTATTTTTCATATAGAAACTGAAAATTATGAACAAGTTAAAAGGGATAAAAGAGAATTAATTCATAAAGAAAGAAGAAAAATAGAAAAGCTTCAATATTCTATAGAGGATCATCTTTCAGACAAAAACGAGAAAATTAAGGAGTTATTTTACATCTTAAGAGAAAAAATAATGTCCTTGGATAAAAATATAATAGAAGAACCTAAAGCCAGGTATATTGCTTATAAACTTTCTACAAATTTTGTAGATATAGTTATTTTATCTAATTCACTGAAAATATTTTTAAATATGAAGAGTGGAACATTAAAAGATAAATGGGGATTAGCAAGAGACTTAACAAAACCAAAGCCAATAGGTCATTGGGGAAATGGTGATTACGAAATAAAAATAGATTTGTCTGACGATGTAGAAAAAGCTTTCGAGTTAATTAAACAAAGTTATGAATATAATAGATAATAGATAAGAACTTATATAACCTCTTGACTATACATAAGAAATGAGTATAACATATAGTCTGCAATGACAAGAGAATAAGAGTTAAGAAAAAAAGGACTTGACATTTAAAGTTAGAAAGAATATAATGAATATCTCTTTTGTAGAAGAGAATATGTAAGTGCAAAGAATAAAAAACCTCTTGACAAAGAGATAAAAAAGGGATAAAATAAATATCCCAAAAATGAGAAGCGAATAAGGTGAATAAAAAAAGTACTTGACAGAGAAAGTCAAGTATGATAAACTGGATATCTGTCAAAAATCAGCAGCCATAATCGGCTGAGATAAAGGACCTTGGCAGTTGAATAAGGAGACCAAGTAGAGAGCGGGTAAACTCGAAGATTACTTTGGAGAGTTTGATCCTGGCTCAGCGCGAACGTTGGCGGCGTGCCTAACACATGCAAGTCGAGGGGCAGCAGGCTACTACCTTCGGGTAGTAGTGCTGGCGACCGGCAAACGGGTGAGTAACACGTAGCTAACCTACCCATAGGTTGGGGATAACCATCCGAAAGGGTGGCTAATACCCAATAAAGAGGGGACTCCAAAGCCCTTACGGGTGCCTATGGATGGGGCTGCGTCCCATCAGCTAGTTGGTGAGGTAAAGGCTCACCAAGGCTACGACGGGTAACCGGTCTGAGAGGATGATCGGTCACAGTGGGACTGAGACACGGCCCGCACCCCTACGGGGGGCAGCAGTGGGGAATATTGGGCAATGGCCGAAAGGCTGACCCAGCAACGCCGCGTGGTGGAAGGAGCCCTTCGGGGTGTAAACACCTTTTCTGGGGGAAGACAATGACGGTACCCCAGGAATAAGGGACGGCTAACTACGTGCCAGCAGCCGCGGTAATACGTAGGTCCCGAACGTTGCGCGAAATTACTGGGCGTAAAGGGTCCGTAGGCGGTCTGGTAAGTGGAAGGTGAAATCCTACGGCTCAACCGTAGAATTGCCTTCCAAACTGCCGGACTTGAGGCAGGGAGAGGTCGGCGGAATTCCCGGTGTAGCGGTGAAATGCGTAGATATCGGGAGGAACACCAGTGGCGAAGGCGGCCGACTGGAACTGACCTGACGCTGAGGGACGAAAGCTAGGGGAGCAAACCGGATTAGATACCCGGGTAGTCCTAGCCGTAAACGATGGATGCTAGATGTAGCCTACGAGAGTAGGCTGTGCCGCAAGCAAACGCGTTAAGCATCCCGCCTGGGGAGTACGGCCGCAAGGTTGAAACTCAAAGGAATTGACGGGGACCCGCACAACCGGTGGAGCGTCTGGTTTAATTCGATGCTAACCGAAAAACCTCACCAGGGTTTGACATGCGGTGTGTCGGGTATGAAAGTATCCTAGGCTATGATTATTCATAGCCGCGCCGCACAGGTGGTGCATGGTCGTCGTCAGCTCGTGTCGTGAGATGTTGGGTTAAGTCCCGCAACGAGCGCAACCCTTGTCCTGTGTTACCAGCGGGTAAAGCCGGGTACTCACAGGAGACTGCCGGCGATAAGTCGGAGGAAGGAGGGGATGACGTCAGATCAGTATGCCCTTTATGCCCTGGGCTACACAGGCGCTACAGTGGCAGGGACAATGGGACGCGACGCAGCAATGCGGAGCAAATCCCCTAAACCCTGTCGTGGTGCGGATTGGGGGTTGCAACTCACCCCCATGAAGGCGGAATCGGTAGTAATGGCGAATCAGCAATGTCGCCGTGAATACGTTCCCGGGTCTTGTACACACCGCCCGTCACGCCATGGGAGTTGGGTTCATCGGAAGTCCCCGAGCTAACCGCGAGGAGGCAGGGGCCGATGATGGGCCTGATGACTGGGGCGAAGTCGTAACAAGGTAGCCCTAGGGGAACCTGGGGCTGGATCACCTCCTTTATAGGGAAAACCTATACAAAAGGCTACAGGAAAGGCCTGCTCTTTACAATGGTCTCCTTAATAAACTGCTAAGGGCCTTTAGCTCAGGCGGTTAGAGCGTACCCCTGATAAGGGTAAGGTCAGTGGTTCAAGTCCACTAAGGCCCATAGGAATGGGGACGTAGCTCAGATGGGAGAGCATCTGCTTTGCACGCAGAGGGTCAGGGGTTCAAGTCCCCTCGTCTCCATAGGAAAAAAATAAAGACCTTGGCAATTGAATAAGGTAGTAGGAAGTAGGTAGAATAAAAGGCCAAGCTGCTAAGGGTCCATGGTGGATGCCTGGGGCAGCCAGAAGGGAAGAAGGGCGTGGCAAGCTGCGAAAAGCCTCGGGGAGCTGCAAGCGAGCGATGATCCGAGGATACCCGAATGGGGAAACCCACCAGCCCATAGGCTGGTATCCTCAAAAGAGGAGCCGAACCGGACGAAGTAAAACCTTTTAGTAGTCCGAGGAAAAGAAACCGAAAGGGATTCCCTAAGTAGCGGCGAGCGAACGGGGAAGAGCCTAAACCGACGTAGTGCCATGGCGGCAGCCTTAGCTACGTCGGGGTAGAGGGACATATCTGGAGAAGTCTGCCGGCTTCTCAGGAAGTTACAAAACCGACAGGTAGCAGAAGTAGCTGGAAAGCTACGCCATAGAGGGTGAAAGCCCCGTATGCAAAACCTGGAGGTCTTCCTGAGATATGATCCCGAGTACCACTGCCCCCGTGAAAGGTAGTGGGAATCAGCCCAGACCACTGGGTAAGGCTAAATATTACTGGCTGACCGATAGCGCATAGTACCGCGAGGGAAAGGTGAAAAGAACTCCGGAAGGAGAGTGAAAGAGAACCTGAAACCATGGATCTACAAACCAGTGGAAGGACAATAAAAGTCCGACTGCGTGCCTCTTGGAAAATGAGCCAGGGAGTTGCGGTATGCGGCAAGCTTAAGCCGATAGGCGAAGGCGAAGGGAAACCGAGTCCGAAAAGGGCGCTAATAGTCGCATGCTGCAGACGCGAAGCGGAACGATCTATCCATGCCCAAGGTGAAGGACGGGTAACACCGTCTGGAGGCCTGAACCAATCGGTGCTGCAACACAGTTGGATGAGGTGTGGATAGGGGTGAAAAGCCAATCGCGTTCCGTGATAGCTCGTTCTCCCCGAAATGCATCGACGTGCAGCGTCAGGCGTTCCTTCCGGGAGGTAGAGATACTGAATGGGCTAGGGCCCCGAAAGGGGTACCGAACCCAACCAAACTCCGAATGCCCGGATAGGTAGCCTGGCAGTGAGACTACGAGGGATCAGCTCCGTAGTCGAGAGGGAAACAACCCAGATCGCCAGCTAAGGTCCCAAAGTGCATGCTAAGTGGAGAAGGATGTAGAGTTTCTAAGACAGCGAGGAGGTTGGCTTAGAGGCAGCCATCCTTTAAAGAGTGCGTAACAGCTCACTCGTCGAGAGACTCTGCGCCGAAAATTTAACGGGGCTAAGCATGCCACCGAAGCTGCGGGATTGCCCAAAAGGCAATCGGTAGGGGAGCGTACCCAGCGGGAAGAAGTCATACCGTAAGGAGTGATGGACTGCTGGGTAGTGAGAATCCTGGTATGAGTAGCAGCGAAGACAGGTGAGAAACCTGTCCGCCGGAACTCCAAGGTTTCCAATCCAATGAAAATCAGGGTTGGGTTAGTCGGGACCCTAAGGCGAGGGCGAAAGCAGTAGCCGATGGGAAGCAGGTTAAAATTCCTGCACCAGCTAACTGGAGGCCAAGGCATGACGCAGGAGGATAGTCTCGGGGGTGATACGGATTGCACCCTTCAAGCGACCGAGGGTGAGGGATAGGCAAATCCGTCTCTCAAACAGCCTGAGGCGTGATGAGGAGAGCAGCTTCAAGCTGCTCAACCGAGATGACTTCAGACTGCCAAGAAACAATGTCGTGGTCGATGAAGGTTAGCTGACCGTACCGGAAACCGACACAGGTGGAGTGGGTTAGCAGCCTAAGGCGATCGGGGTAACTCTCCTCAAGGAACTCGGCAAACTGACCCCGTACCTTCGGAATAAGGGGTGCCCACCGGAAGGTGGGTCGCAGAAACCAGGTCCAGGCGACTGTTTACCAAAAACACAGCACTGCGCAAACTCGAAAGAGGACGTATGCGGTGTGAAACCTGCCCAGTGCCCGTAGGTTAAGGGGATGGGTGCAAGCCCAGAACCGAAGCCCGGGTAAACGGCGGCCGTAACTATAACGGTCCTATGGTAGCGAAATTCCTTGTCGGGTAAGTTCCGACCTGCATGAATGGTCCAACGATCTGGACGCTGTCTCGAGGAGAGTCCCGGTGAAATTGTAGTGCCGGTCAAGATTCCGGCTACCTGCGGCAGGACGGAAAGACCCTGTGAAGCTTTACTGTACCCTGACACTGATTGCCTGCATACTCTGCGCAGGATAGGTGGGAGGCTAAGAAGGCACCCTTTCGGGGGTGCTGGAGCCACCGGTGAGATACCACCCTGAGTGTGTGGGTAATCTAACCCAGCTGTGTAATCCACAGCGGGGACAATGTCAGGCGGGCAGTTTGACTGGGGCGGTCGCCTCCTAAAGGGTAACGGAGGCGCCCAAAGGTACCCTCAGGTGGGTCGGAAATCCACCGTTAGAGTGCAAAGGCATAAGGGTGCCTGACTGCGAGACTGACAAGTCGAGCAGATGCGAAAGCAGGGCTTAGTGACCCGCATGTTCCGCGTGGAAGGGCATGCGATCAGCGGATAAAAGCTACTCCGGGGATAACAGGCTAATCCCGCCCAAGAGCCCATATCGACGGCGGGGTTTGGCACCTCGATGTCGGCTCGTCGCATCCTGGGGCTGAAGTAGGTCCCAAGGGTTGGGCTGTTCGCCCATTAAAGCGGCACGCGAGCTGGGTTCAGAACGTCGTGAGACAGTTCGGTCCCTATCCGCCGCAGGCGCAGGATACTTGAGAGGAGCCATCCTTAGTACGAGAGGACCGGGATGGGGCAGGCTCTGGTGTACCAGTTGTTTCCCAAGAGCAGCGCTGGGTAGCCATCCTGCTACGGGATAAGCGCTGAAAGCATCTAAGCGTGAAGCCCACCTCAAGATAAGGTATCCCTGAAGGGCCGTGGGAGACTACCACGTAGATAGGCTGCAGGTGGAAGCTCGGTGACGGGTGGAGCCAAGCAGTACTAATAGCCCGTTTGGCTTGGCCTTATTCTACTTACTGACCTACTATCTTATTCAATTGTCAAGAATCCCTGGTGTCCATAGCGGTGGGGAAACACCCGGCTTCCATTCCGAACCCGGCAGTTAAGCCCACCAGCGCCCATGATACTGATCGGGAGACCGATCGGGAAAGTAGGTCGACGCCGGGGCCTCTTATATCTCTATCTCATACCTCTTTAACTTTCTCCAGAGAGTTACTCTATCAATTCCTAATATCTTTGCAGCTATAGTTTTATTTCCATTAGCTTGTTTTAATGCTTGTAAAAGAGTTTCTTTTTCAGAGATTTTATTGATTTTTTCATTAGGATATATATTTTTAGTATTTTTATAATTTAATACATCATTTGGAAGATGTTTTATGTCTATAATACCATTTTCGCTTAGTATTACAGCTCTTTCTATTATATTTTCTAATTCTCTTATATTTCCAGGATAATTATATTCTAGTAATATCTCTAGTGCTTCCGGAGAAATCTTTTTAATTTTCTTTTTATAATTTTCTGAATAAAATTCAATAAAGTAATTAATCAAAAATGGTATGTCTTCTTTTCTTTCCCTTAAGGAGGGAACTTTTATTGATATAACTTTTAATCTATAATATAAATCCTCTCTGAATTTTCCTTCTTTTACAAGTTTGTGCAAGTCTTTGTTTGTAGCTGCAATTATTCTTATGTCTACTTTCCTTGTTTTTAAATCTCCTAGTCTTTCAAATTCTTTTTCTTGTATAAGATGTAAAAGTTTACTTTGTAAATAGATTGGGAGCTCACCTATTTCGTCTAAAAATAAGGTTCCCTTGTCTGCCAGTTCTACTTTTCCTGGTTTATCCTTTAAAGCTCCTGTAAAGGCACCTTTTACATAACCAAATAGCTCTGATTCTAATAGATTCTCTGGAATTGCAGCACAGTTTATCTTTACAAAAGGTTTATCTCTTCTTGATGATAGGTTATGAATATACTTTGTCAAAACATTTTTTCCAGTTCCCGATTCTCCTTCTAAAAGTATGTTAGCGTTAGTATCAGCAACTGTTTTAGCAATTTCTATTACATAATTCATTACAGGACTTTTTGAGATAAGTCTGGTTTTACCTACATTATCACTGGATAGCATACATTCAGGAACTACATAAAAAGATACTATTCTGCCTCTAAAGTTTTTCATAGGTGTTGCAACTAAAGATACTTTAATTTTTCCTAAAGCTGGCGTTTCTATAAATAAATCTTCTCTATTTGTAGGTAATTCTGATAATTTTTTATTAAGAAGAAGTTCTATATTCATTCCTTTTATATCTGTTTCTTTACATATAAGATTTTTTGCTATTTGGTTGTACTCTATTATCTTACCTTGTTCGTCAACTACAATGATGGCGTCTATTACAGAATCCAGAACTATTTTGTTAAACTCTTTCTCTTTTCTTATCTCTTCTATGTATTCATACAACTTTGTTGAGTCTCTAAATTCCTCTAAAAAGCCTATAACTTTACCATCTTTATAAACAGGGGTTATGGAATAACAGACTGTTTTATTACAGCAAGATAACTTTGTGTCAAAATTTTCTATTTTTTCAAATTTGCCATTTTTAAGGAACTTATCAATAGGACAGCTTTTACATAAATCAAAAGATCCGAAACAGGAATCCCCCTCCTCCTTTTTAATTATATTTTTTGCAGATTTATTCAAATATTTTATTTTTTTATTTAAATCAATAAAGACAACACCACTTGATAAATCATCTAAAATTTTTAAATCCAAATCTTACCACTCCGTAGGTACTTTTCCCATCATTTTTAAACTTTCTTCAAAAGGACCCATGTATTTCATAGCAGTTATCATAGAACCTTTGAACTTTAATTTTTTTGTAAGCATTGCTGCTTTAGGACCCATCTCTCCTTTAGCTAAAGTTTGCCAATCTTTCTCTGTAGCCCACATTTCAAAGTCATACTTTCTATTGTCTGCTTTTCCAGCTTCTTTTGCAATACCGTTTTCTACTATAAGGTGAACTGCATCATTTTCTTTACCTTCTATATAGTATTTTATACTTGCAGAGAAATTTTTTAAACCCTCTTTTAATTTTTCATTTTTGTTCCACTCTTCTTTGTAAAGATTTATCCATTCTTCTGATAAAAATTTTGCCATACTATACTCCTTCAGATTTTTTAATTAAAAAAGGGGGGATAAGACCCCCGAAGGTAAAGTGTTAAGCCGAAAGAAGGGCTTTGAATACTTCGTTGAATGAAACTTCATCGTTTTTAACAAAAACGCCTACATTTCCTGCTACACATACAGAGTACTTAGGACCTGTTAGAGCCCAGCCTAAAAGTGGTGTCCATTCTTGGCCAGAAAATGCTGTATATCCATCTGTTTGCATTTTTGCCATTGCATTGTTTGCAGCACACATAGCAGCTGCCATTGCTGCTTCTTCTTCTGTAATATCACCTTCAAAAGCTACTAATGTTCCATCTGGATTAAACTCTCCTGCTGCAAAAACACCTTTGATACTCATAAGTTTTTTTAAGTCTGCCATTTTCCTTACCTCCTTAGATGTATTTGCTTAATGTCTCAAAAGTTTTGTCAAAATCTGCCTTGTCAAGCTCTACAAAAACTCCTACGCTTCCCATAATGCACGCTGCATACTTACCAGCTGCTACCGCAAAACCTTGTACTGGCCAAAATCCATCTTTACCTGTGTAAGCGCTCCATCCTTTTGCTTGCATGTTTCCAATAGCTTTATTTGCAGCACACATAAGGGCAGCTATTTCTGCCGCTTTCTCTGATATGTCTCCGTAATAAGCCAATAGCTTGCCGTCATCTGAAAATTCTCCAGCTGCTACAGCCCCTGGTAAAGACATAAGTTCTTTGAGTTTTGAAAGTGTTGCCATTTTATTTACCTCCTAAAAAAGATTTCAATACTATATATAGCAATATTAATGCCAAATATTTAAGTTGTTGATTTTTTATGGGATTTTATAAATGTTGAGTGTTGCATAACCGTTGCAATGTTGCAAGTGTGTTGCAATAACTGTTGCAGAGTTTATTGAGATATAATATTTTTAAAAACTTTTGAAGGAGATTTTTGTGAGAAGCTTTCCTGTCATAAAGCAAGTAGAAAAATCTGTTTATAAAATCTATTTTAATGACCCTTTTTTAACTCCTGTTGTAGTAGAAAACGAAGACCAGTTTAAAGAAACTATTAACCAATTACTTGCAAATAACAAAAGAGAAGAAGCAAAAGAGCTATCTCAACAATGGGTTAATTTACATAAAAAATATTTTAAAATTAACTATAAAGGTAAATTTTTAAATCTTGGAGTTAAAACTGCTATTATGGGGGTTGTTAACGTTACACCAGATTCTTTTTCTAACGGAAGTGAAAATTATAAAGATATTAACTATATAGTAGACAAAGTCTCAAAGATGCTTGAACATGGAGCTGATATTATAGATGTAGGGGGAGAGTCAACTCGCCCTGGAGCTGAACCTGTTTCAGCAGATGAAGAGTTAGATAGAGTTATACCTGTCATAAAAGCTTTAAGAAAACATCTTGGAGATAGATTTTTTATATCTGTAGATACTTATAAATCAGTTGTTGCAAAGGCTGCTTTAGACGAAGGAGCAGATATAGTTAACGACATAAGTGGTATGAGTTTTGACCCTGAGATGGCAAAAGTTGTTGCTAAGTACGACTGCCCTGTGATTATAAATCATATAAAAGGAACCCCAAAAGATATGCAAAAAGGGGATATTTATTACGATGATGTTGTATATGATATAGTTGAATTTTTTAAAAAGCAGATAAGGTGGGGACTGGAGAATAGTATTAGACCAGATAGATTTATAATAGACCCAGGTATAGGATTTGGTAAAAGAGTTGAACATAATGTAGAGATTATAAAGAGACTTTCTGAGTTTAGGATTTTAGGACTTCCGATTTTAATTGGTATTTCAAGAAAATCTTTTTTGAATGTTATACTTAAAAATCTCTTAACTAAAAAAGATATTCCACCGAAAGATAGATTATATGCTTCATTAGGTGCTACAGCTTATGCTGTTTTAAACGGAGCTCACATAGTTAGAGTTCATGATGTAAAAGAAACAGCAGAGTTTCTGACTATTTTAGACACTATAAGAGGCTATAGGGTTGAATGATATTTATTCTTTACTGGGTGTTTTAACATCAATAGAGTTCAAAGATATACTTGATATTTTAATAGTTTCTGTCATAATCTACTTTCTTTTAAAATTCTTAGCCGGAACGAGAGGCTGGCAAATACTTATAGGACTTTTATTTTTGCTATCTGTGTGGCTTTTAGCAAAAATCTTAAACTTGAATACTTTAGAATGGATTTTTGAAAATCTATGGAGTATAGGTATATTTGCGATATTTGTAATATTTCAACCAGAGCTTCGTAGAGGACTTGCAAAGTTAGGTGAAAAAGGTATTTTTAAGTTTTTTTCTTCTGGAAATAAAAAGGTAATAGATGATGTTATAAGGGCTTGTTTGTTTATGGCTGAAAGGAAAATAGGAGCGTTAATAGTTTTTGAAAGGAATGTGGATTTATCAAATTACATAGAAGGTCAGGTAAAATTAGATAGTGAAGTATCTTCTGAGCTTTTAATTACCATATTTACACCTCAAACTCCTCTTCATGATGGAGCTGTTATTATAAAAGAAGGAAAGGTAGCTTACGCAAGGGCTTTTTTACCTCTTACAATATCTTCAGAAGTTCCTGAGAAAATAGGAACGAGGCATAGAGCTGGAATAGGCATATCTGAGGAAACAGATGCTGTTGCAATAGTTGTTTCAGAAGAAAGAGGAGAGATATCAATTTGTGTAGATGGTAAAATCTACAAAAGTCTGGATATTTTAGGTTTAAGAAAAAAACTCTACAAATTTTTAGGTGTAGAAAAACCCACTACTTTTGAAATACTAAGAAAAAAGTTAAGAGAAAAAAATGAAGCTAAAAAACAAACTTAAAAAATTAAAAATTGTAGTTTTTGAAAACTTTTCTTTAAAAGTTCTTTCTTTTATTGTGTCTTTTTTACTTTGGCTTAACGTCTCATCTCAAACCCACTCTAAATTTCAGGTATACAGTTATGTTGATATAATAGATATTCCACAAGATTTAGACGTTAAAAAAATAAAACCTGAAAAGGTAAAAGTAATTTTAGAAGGTAAATATTCAGACAAATTCGATGATATTAAATTAAAAACTTTTGTTAGAGGGGATAAATTAAAAGAGGGTAAAAATGAACTTCCTGTAGAAGTAATTATTAACTCTTCTAAATATAAGGTTGTATCAATACAGCCTGAAAATGTTATAATATTTACTTACAAAAATTCTACTCAAAACAAGGAGAACCAATGATAGAGATTTTTATAGAAGATTTAAACCAAAAGTTTAGCTATCCAGAAGGAATTACATTAAAGGAGATTTTACAAAATCTAAATGGCAAGTTTAAAGATGTTGTTGGGGGGAAGTTTGAGGGAGAAATTGTAGATATACACACTCCTATAAGAAAATCTGGTAGTTTAAAGTTTTTAACAAAAAAAGACCCAGAAAGTCTTGAAATTCTTAGACACTCTTTAGCTCACATTATGGCTCAAGCTTTAAAGGAAATCTATGGAGATAAAAATGTTCACCTTGGTGTAGGTCCTACTACTGAGAATGGTTTTTACTACGATGTAGAGATAGAAGGGGTAAGACTTACAGATGAAGACCTTCCAAAAATAGAAGAAAAAATGAAAGATATAATAAAAAATGGCTATACGATAGAAAGGTACGAGCTGCCAAGAGAAGAAGCTGTAAAATTTTTTGAAGAAAAAAGAGAGATATACAAAATAGATATTATAAAACACAACATTCCAGAAGGAGAGCCTATTTCACTTTACGAACAGGGGAATTTTGTTGACCTTTGTAGGGGACCACACCTTCCTTCTACAGATAAAGCTGGGTCATTTAAACTTGTATCAGTGTCTGGAGCTTACTGGAGAGGTAAAGAAACTAACCCAATGCTCCAAAGAATATACGGCGTTGCCTTCTGGACTGAAAAAGATCTAAAAGATTATTTAAATATGTTAGAAGAAGCAAAGAAAAGAGACCATAGGAAAATTGGTAAAGAGTTAGAACTGTTTATGATTGATGAGGAAGTTGGTGGTGGGCTTGCAATATGGCTTCCAAAAGGTGCAATTATAAGAAAAGAGATAGAAGATGCATGGAAAGAAGAACATCTAAAAAGAGGATATCAGCTGGTTTACACTCCCCATGTAGGTAAAGAACACTTATGGCAAACAAGTGGACACTTATCTTTCTACCAAGAGAATATGTACCCCAGAATGCAGATAGAAGAGGAAGGATATTACGTCAAACCTATGAACTGTCCTTTCCACGTTGAGATATACAAATCAAAGCAAAGAAGTTATAAAGAATTACCTATAAGACTTGCAGAGCTTGGAACGGTTTACAGATACGAAAGGAGTGGAGCTCTCCACGGACTTATGAGAGTTAGAGGATTCACCCAAGATGATGCTCATATTATATGTAGAGAAGACCAAGTAGAAGATGAAATTAAAGAGGTTTTAAACTTTGCGTTAGAAACCTTAAAATCCTATGGATTTGAAGAATTTGAAATTTATCTTTCAACAAGACCAGAAAAATCTGTTGGTGATGATAGAATGTGGGAGGTAGCTACCCAGTCTTTAAGAAAAGCTATAGAGTCTACAGGTCTTGATTACAAAGTTGATGAAGGTGGAGGAGCTTTCTACGGTCCAAAAATTGACGTTAAAATAAAAGATGCCATAGGAAGAATGTGGCAGTGTTCTACTATCCAGTTTGATTTTAACCTTCCAGAGCGTTTTGATATGTACTATATAGGAGAAGATAACCAAAGACACAGACCTTATATGGTCCACAGGGCTATTTTTGGGTCTATAGAGAGATTTATTGGAGTGCTTATAGAACATTATACAGGATTTTTACCAGTATGGCTTTCCCCTGTTCAGGTTAAGATTATTCCTATAGCTGATAAACATTTAGATTTTGCAAACAAAGTTAAAGACATTCTTTTACAAAACAAAGTAAGAGTAGAAGTAGATGATAGAAGTGAAAGAATGAATAAGAAAATTAGAGATGCGGAGCTACAAAAAGTTCCGTTTATGTTGGTTATAGGAGATAAAGAAATAGAGAATAACTCTTTATCTGTAAGAGAAAAAGGAGTTGGTAAAACAGAAAGTATGAGCATAGATAACTTTGTTGAAAAGATAAGATTTTTAATAAAAGAAAAGAAATAAGGAGTTAATATGATAGGTAAGATTCTTGGAATGTTTTCTAACGACATAGGGGTAGACTTAGGAACTGCAAATACGTTGGTTTTTGTTAGAGGAAAAGGAATAGTATTAACAGAACCTTCAATTGTTGCAGTAGATAAGGTTCAAAACAAGGTTTTAGCTGTTGGAAAAGAAGCTAAAGAAATGGTAGGTAAAACACCTGAACACATACAGATTATAAGACCATTAAAAGACGGTGTTATAGCTGATTTTGATACAACTCAAGCAATGCTTAAATACTTTATCCAAAAAGTCCACAACAACTTTCCACTTGTAAAGCTTATAAATCCAAGACCAAGAGTAATAATAGGAGTTCCGTCAGGAATTACTACTGTTGAAAAAAGAGCTGTAATAGATGCTGCAAGGCAAGCAGGTGCAAGAGAGGTTTACCTTATAGCAGAGCCTATGGCAGCTGCAATAGGTGCAGGACTACCTATAGAGCAACCAGGTGGAAATATGATAGTTGACATAGGAGGAGGAACGTCTGAAATAGCTGTTATATCTCTATCGGGATTGGTGATATCTAATTCCATTAGGATAGCTGGAGATGAAATGAACGAAGCTATTATAAACTATCTAAAAAGAAACTACCATATATTAATAGGTGAACAAACTGCAGAAAATATAAAAATAAATCTTGGGTCTGCTATAGAATCAGAAAGAGATAATAAAACGATGGAGATTAGAGGTAGAGATATGGCAGGAATGCCAAGAAGTATAACAATTACAGGTAAAGATATTAGAGAAGCTCTGGAAGATGTTATCATTCAGATTGTTAATGCGGTAAAGTCAACTTTAGAAAAGACACCACCAGAATTAGCTGCAGATATAGTTGAAAGAGGTATTGTTTTAGCTGGTGGTGGGTCTTTAATTTACGGACTTGATAAAAGATTAAAAAATGAAACAAACCTTCCTGTTGTTTACTGTGATGACCCGTTAACTGCGGTTGCAAGAGGTATAGGAAAAGCTTTACAAAACATCGACCTTATAAAAAGAGTTTCTTTTAGATGATAGGTAAAGGATTTGATTAAAGATGTTAAAAAACTTTTCTTAAAGACTTTAATATTCTTTATACTTATATCTATAACGATAATAATCATTTTTTCCTCTTTTTTTAAAAAAACGTCTATAGACCTAATCGGTTTACCTAACAATGTTATTGTTAATGTAATGGAAGCTTTTAAAAGTTTTTCAACATACCTTAAAGACAAAAAGAGTATGGAAGAAGAAAATAAAAGTTTAAAAAAACAGACAGAGTTCTTAAAGTTAGAAAATCAAAAACTATCTTATTTAAAAACAGAAAATGATGAGCTGAGGAATCTTTTAGAATTAAAAAATTTTTACGGTTTTAAAAAGACATTTGTCGCAAAAGTAGTAGGTTTTTCTCCTGACAACTGGGTTAATAGCTTTATTATTGATTTAGGGAGAAATGAGGGTATAAAAGAAGGAGATATTGTTGTTAATCGAGGATACCTTATAGGTATTGTAAAGTTGGTAGGAGATAGATATTCACAAGTAATGTCTGTTAATGATAAAAATTTTAAAATAACAGTTAGAACACGGAAAACTGGAGAGATTTGTTTTTACAATGGTTTAGATTATAAAAGAGGAATATTAAAGTATGTTCGTCCTGAGCAAGATATAAGACTTTCGGATATAGTCGAAACAACAGTTGTAAATTCTGGTAGTCCAGAAGGTATTCCAGTGGGGATTGTTAGGAAAATATCTACAAAAGAAGGTGAGTTTTTTAGGGATGTGGAGGTGGAAACGTTTTACTATCCTTATAACTTAAACTATGTTTTGGTAGTTCAAAGATGATTCACTATGGAAAGTACTTTTTAATTTTATTACTACTTATTATTTTACAATCAAGTCTGATTTTTAAAAGTTTACTAAATTTAGCTATAGTACCAGATTTTCTTTTGGTTTATATTTTTTGGCTTGTGATAGAAGGTAAAGAAACATTAGCAAAAATTGTTGGCATTTTTGCAGGAATATTTTTAGACCTTATCAATCCTGATAAGACTTTTATAAACGCATTTTCTTACTTTTTTTCTGCTATGTACATTCTAAGTTTTAAAGCAAAGTTTATACAGTTTAACTTCTTATTAAAGGTTTTAACAATTTTTCTTTTTAGCTTTATAGTCTACAGTTTAAAGACAGGCTATAGCTACTTTTCAACTGGATTTTTTTCAGAAAGAGACAAGGTTATATTAATATTTTACACTCTTTCAAATGTAGTGATGATTTATGTAATCTATTACTTAGATACGTTTTTGATAAAAAAAGATGAAGTTTAATAGATTTTATTTTTTAATAACTGTTATATTTTTAGTTTATTTAATTCTTGTTGGAAGACTTTTTTATCTTCAGATAATAAAGGGACAATATTATGCAGAGATATCTAATAGAAACTATATCAAGATATTTGAGTCAAACCCTCCCCGTGGAAAGATATACGACAGAAACGGTGTTTTACTTGCTTACGATGTCCCAACTTTTGATTTAATAGCTTTTCCTTATATTGTTAAAGAAAACTATAAGATTGAAGATTTAAAAGTTATTTTAAAAAATCTCTTTGAAATAGATTTAGATGAGAAAAATCAAAATATTATAAAGAAAAATCTACTTCCGAAGATAACTTTGAAAAAAAATTTAAATCAAAAAGATGTTGAGAATTTTTATAATTATAGCTACATGCTTAAAGGTTTTTATCTTGAAGTTGTTCCAAAAAGGGTATACACTCCTGAAGCAAACTACTTACCTCATATAATCGGATACGTTGGATACCCAACAAAAGAAGAGGTAGAAAAAAATCCTGATATAACTTTAAGCACACTTGTAGGAAAAAGTGGAATAGAGAAAATTTATGACCATATTTTAAGAGGAAAAGCAGGACAAAAAGCGGTTTTAGTTGATGCATTTGGTAGACAAAAGAAAATCCTCTGGGAAAAAGACCCTCAAAAAGGAAATGATATTTATTTAAGTATAGATATAAGACTTCAAAAGATTATATACGAAACATTTAAATCATCTGGACATAAATCTGGAGCTGTCGTTATTGTAGACCCAAACAGTTATCAAATTTTAGCAGCTCTTAGCTATCCTACTTACGATTTACAAAAATTTTATGAAGGATTAAAATTAGAAGAATGGCAGGCTTTAACTGGGGATAAATACACTCCTTTAGTTGATAAAGTATTTAGTGGAAGGTATCCTCCAGGTTCTATATATAAGCCTTTAGTAAGTATAGCGGCATTAGAAGAAGGTGTAATAACTCCTGAAACAAGAATACTAAGCGGTTCAGAATTTAGCATAGGAAAGTACAAATATAGAAACTGGAATAAAGCAGGATGTGGTTATATAAACGTAGCTCAAGCATTAGAGATGTCGTGCGATACTTTTTATTATCAAGTAGGTTTAAAATTAGGTGTTGATGATATTTATAAATATACTAAACTATTTGGTATAGGAGAAAAGTTAAATCCTGAGATTGAGAAAAAAGTGGCAATCGTTCCAAATAGAGAGTGGAAAAAGAAAGTTTTAAAACAGCCATGGTTTCATGGAGATACTGTTAACTTGAGCATAGGGCAAGGTTATCTCTCTATAACTCCTTTTGATGCTACTAAAATAGTAGTACCAATAGTAAATGGTGGAAAAGTGTTAAAACCACAGATAATAAAAGGATATTATGATAATAAAAAACAGATGTTTGTATCTCTAAATCCAGAAGTTATAAGAGTTATAAAGATGAAAAAATGGAATTTAGATACAGTAAGGTATGGTATGTACCTTGTGGTTTATGGACCTCAAGGCACCGCTAAAGCTTTAAAATCGGTTCCAGTAAAGAATGCTGGGAAAACAGGTACAGCTCAGGTTTATACTTATCTTACACGGCAGAAGAAACATAGTAAATGGGATCTAAGAGACCATGCTTGGTTTATAAGCTTTGCACCTTATGAAGACCCTAAATTGGCAGGAGTAGTGTTTGTAGAGCATGGAGAAAGTGGTGGTGGAGTTGCAGCTCCTTTAATGGCAAATATACTAAAAAGAGCTTTTAAAGAGGGAGTAGTAGATGTTAAATGAAAGAGTTAATATTTGAAAAACTTAAAAAAATAGATGTTATTGTCTTTTTTATAGCATTATTTTTAATTATATTTAGCATTTTTAACATATACAGTGCATCTTACCATGAATTTTCAAACTTATACATTAAACAGATAATTTTTGCAGTATTTTCTTTTTTTATAATTTTAACAACTACTTTTCTATTTGATTACAGATGGTTGTCTTCTGTATCTTTTTACCTTTACGGTTTAGGTATTTTTTTACTTGTTTTAGTAAAGTTTATCGGAACAACGATTTTAGGTGCAAAAAGATGGATTAACCTTGGATTTTTTCAGCTACAGCCATCAGAAGTTATGAAATCTATTATGATATTTTTTTCAGCAAATTACATATCATCTTCAAAACTTCCTTTATCCTTTAAAGACTTTTTAAAGTTAATGTTATTTTCGTCTATACCTTTTGTTTTAATATACACTCAACCAGATTTAGGAAGCGGTATAATGCTTCTATTACCTGTTTTTGCTATGGTATTTTTAGCTGGATTTAAGTTAAGATACATAATTGGTTTTGCTTTAGTACTTGTCCTTATTTCTCCTTTAGTTTGGACTCACCTTAAAGATTATCAGAAAAATAGAATAATTGCTATTTTAAATCCAGAAGCTGACCCAAAAGGAACTGCTTATCATATAATTCAATCAAAAATAGCCATAGGTTCGGGAATGTTAACAGGTAAAGGATACCTTCAAGGTTCCCAATCAAAGTACTACTTCTTACCTGAACAGCACACAGACTTTATATTTGCAACTATAGGAGAAGAGTGGGGATTTGTTGTATCTTTTTTACTTGTATCTTTATATCTTGTTTTATCTTTGAGAATATTTTTTATAGGAAGGCAGTTAAAAGATATGTTTGGAAAGTTTATATGCTACGGAGTAGCTTCTTTAATAGCTTTTCAATCTTTCATAAACATTGCTATGAACTTAGCCATAGCTCCAGTTGTAGGAGTACCTCTGCCATTTTTAAGTTATGGTGGAACTGCTTTAATAATGTTTAGTTTTCTTATAGGTTTAGTTTTGAATATTTCGTACATAAACAGTAAACAAAGCTTTCAACTATATACAGAAAACATAGGAGATTACTGATGGATTTAGAATCTTTAAAAAATAATCAGTTAGAATTAGCTAAGAGATTAAAGTTGGAAGATAAGATAAACATAAATAAAATAAAGTTAGTAGCAGGTATAGATACTACCTTTTTAGACCCTTACAAAGAACCTACCTTAGCTATAAGCTGTATAGTTGTTTTAAATTTAGAGGATTTTTCTGTTGTTGAAGTAGTGTTTGGACAAAAAGAAATAGACTTTCCATACATACCAACCTTTTTAGCTTTTAGAGAGATTCCATCTATAATGGATGCTTATCAAAAATTGAAATCAGTTCCTGATGTTTTTATATTAGACGGTCAAGGAATACTTCACCCCAGAAAGATGGGGATAGCTTCCCATTTTGGAGTTATTACAGATACAGTTAGTATCGGTTGTGGTAAAAGTCTTTTGTATGGCAAGTACACTCAAATAGAAAACAAGCCAATGGCTTACAATCCTGTTTACGCAGATGGAGAATTAAGAGGTTATGCTTTAAGAGTTAAAAAAAATACTAACCCTATCTTTATATCTCCTGGGAATAACATATCCTTAAACAGCTCTCTTTATGTTATAATAAAAACAATAAAATCCTACAAACTACCTGAGCCTGTTAGATTGGCTCACAACTATTTAACAGAATATAGAAAAAAACTTCTGCAAGAGGTAAAAGATGGCTGAAGAAAAAACAGCAGTTATAGAACTTACAGATCAAGGTTTTATAGGTAGAATGGAAAACAAGGATTTTATTTTAAATCTCTCTAACACAACCTTTAACGCCACAGACTTAATGCTTATATCTATCGGATACTGCTTTGGTATTACAGTAGATGCTTATGTGAAACATAAAAATTTAAGTATATCTAATTTAAAGATAAACGTAAAAGGAAAAAAACACGAAACAGAAAACAGGTACGAAAAAGTGGACATAGAAGTGTCCTTTGACGGAGATTTAACTCCAGAACAAAGAGAAAGAATTATCACGATAGGAAAAAGAGGCTGTACTGTAAGCAACTCTATGATAAAAGCTCCAGAAATAAACGTAATCTTAATTTAAAAAGGGTAGGATAATGGAAACATTTTTTTTAGGTGTTATAGCTTTTTCAATGTTTTTTATAGCTATTATGTCTTTGATTAGAACTATTTTCTGGGTTATAGTTGCACTAAAAGTTAGAGATTTAGTTAAAGATATACACTCAGATTATAGGCAACTTTACCCAAAAGTATCTAAGCTGATTGATAATGTAAGTGGAGTGTCGGGAGTTTTAGGAGTTTTTAGAATGTTTAAATTTTTTAGAGGTAAAAAATGAGAAAGTTTATTAGCTTTTTAATATTTATTTTGGCTACTATAGGATTGGGTTATCTTGTGTATTCAAGAAGGGAAGAACTTAAAGAAAAAATTAAAGATTTGGAATGGAAAATAAAAAATTCCAAGTTTTCTCAAAATGTCAAAAGTAAATTTGATGAGATAATCAATGATTTAAAGGATAGAGTTGATAATGTTGACAAAACTCAAGAAGATGCTATACTTAATATAGTAGAAGATAAGATAAGAAAGTTAGAAGAATTAATTAAACAGGAGGAAATACGATGAACAAAAAAGCAGTATTAATAGCACTTGGTTCTGCTTTAGCAGCTGTTGGAGCGTACTTTGCCTATAAAAGAAAAGATGAGATTTTGGCAAAGTTATCTGATTTACAAGAATCTTTAAAAGAAATTGAGCTTACTGAGAAAGCAAAAACTGCATTTAATGATGTAGTGGAAAAATTATCATCCTTAGTTAAAAGAGGAGAAGAACTAACAGAAGAACAAAAAGCTAAAGAAATAGCAGAGCTCGAGGAAAAGGTAAAGAAGTTAGAAGAAGCAGTTAAAACAGAATCTTGATAAAGGTTTTAAATGGGATTTTCGTCCCATTTTTTATCTCTTTAATCTTAGCTATAAAAGATTACTTTAACAAAAATTATAGTTATCATAGTTCCGCGTTATCTTTTTATTTTTTTCTTTCTATGTTTCCACTGTTTATATTCGTTTTTTCAATTTTAAGTTTTATAGCTTTTTTAAAGATATCGGAAATTTACTATATCGTTTATAAACTGTTTCCTAATGTTGCTGAAAATTTTTTGGAAAATGTTTTAAAATTTTACAATACTAACTTATCTACTAATTTATCTTTAATCAGTATTCTTTTATCTCTTTATTTTGGGAAAGACCTGTTTATAGCAATTCAGATGGCTTTTCATTACATTTGGGAGTTGGAATATACTCCAGATAGAAAAAAGTTATTTGTTTCGATTTTGGCTTTGCCTTTTTTAGTAATTATTTTTATTATCTTTTATCTTTTTAAGATTTTACTACAGTTTGTAGATGAGATTAAAAATTATTTAGAAAATTTTGATGTTATTTTTTTAAAGTGGTTAGTTGTTTTTGTAAACTTTTTGTATGAAAACATAGACACTATTTTTAGTTTGTTAAATATATCTGAAATGTTTACTTTTTTTATTATAGTATATCTTCTGTTTTACTTTTTCATCCCAATAACAGTGGAAAAAAGGAAATTAGTTCTTATAATCTTTTTTGTTTCTGCGTGTTTATTTATAATGAGAATCTTGTTTGAAAGTGTGATTATTCAGTTTTTATCAAAAAATCCATTATTTTTAACTGTAGGTTCTTTATTTGCCTTTTTAGTATGGGTTAAGTTGTCGTTTGATATTATATTAATAGGTCAAAGGATACTTTACTATTATAGTAAACACTCGGAAGGTAGAAACCCTTCCGAGTAAATCTTTAATATAATCTAAAGTGTCTATTTAAGAACTTCTGCCAAGTAGTTGGTAATTTATCTATCTCTTCTTGTGCTATCTTTAGAACCTTGTCTTTTATTTTGTTGATATCACAGGTAGCTCTGAGTTTTACGTCGCAAACTTGAGGCTGGGTTATAGGTTTTCCTATCTGGCTTACAAGATAGCAGTATGCTTCTTCTACTTCTTCAATCTCTGCTACTATTCTTTCTGCCATATCCATTGCAGCTGTATTATAAATCTTACCAATGTGGCTAACAGGGTTTTTACCTGCTGCAGCTTCTAAGCTCATAGGTCTGTAAGGTGTGATAAGTCCATTAACCCTGTTTCCTCTACCTACCTGTCCATCATCTCCAGCTTCTGCTGAAGTTCCTGTTACAGTTATGTAAACGGATTGATTATCTATATCGTCAGCTGTGTTTATAAAGATATCAACGTGTTTTGTTGTTAATCTTTGAGCTATAGAATAAGCATAGTTGGTAACAATTTCTTTCTTTTCTATGTAATCTTTTATATCGTTTACGTATTTATCAACAAAAGCCATAGCTATTGTAATTCTTATGTTGTCTTTATTTCTAACACCCATTATTTTAATATCTTCTCCAACGTAGGGATGGTCTTTTTTGAAATCTTTATTGTTTAAAGCTCTTTCAAGCTCGTAAACTATTGTTTCAATATCAGAAAAAGGAGCAAAACCAACACCAAAGGAAGTATCGTTAGCAAGAGGAATTTCACCTTTTAACTGGAATCTTTCAAAAAGCTCAACAAGATCTTTACTTCCAGGTTTTAGCTTAGGATGAATGATTACATGATTTACAATATCTAAATTTGGGATGTTTTCTTTTAACCATTTGTGAGCTGTTTCTACTGCAAGCTCCTTAACAGGAAGTTTTTTACCACCTTTTTCATCAATTGCTCTACCTGTTAGGTATATCTCTATAGGTTCTACTATTTTTCCACCTTTAAACTGAGGGTCTGCAACACCACCTATTAAAAGTGCTTTATCAACGTTATGGTGCATAATTGCTCCAAACTCTTCTCTATAGAGATTGGATAAAGCTATAGAAAGCTCTTCTGCTAATGCATCACAGATAGTATCAGGGTGGCCTGTTCCTTTTCTTTCAACGATTTCAACAGGCTGAGAAGATACTTTTTCAAACTCTAAAATACCTACGTTGATATTTGCCAATCTAAACCTCCTCAAGAGAAAAATTTGAGTTAATTAGATTAGCATAAATTAATATATCTTGCAAATTTTTTTTAATAGGTGTAAAATATTTTTTCTTAAAATTGAAGTTTAAACGGAGGAATAGATGGCAAAAGCTGTATTATCACCAAAAAAGTTAAAACACAAAAGAAGAGTAAAGAAAAACGTTAGAGTTTCGGAAAGAAGAAGACTTGAAAATAGATACCATGTCTCAAGAATGAAAACAGCATTTAAAAAGTTCTATGAAACGCTAAAGAAAGAAGGAAAAGAAGCTGCAGAGAAGCTATTACCAATTTGCCAAAAACTTGCATACAAAGCTGCTGCAAAAGGAGCTATCCACAAAAACGAAGCTGCAAGAAGAGTTTCAAGAGCTGCTAAAAGATTAAAACAAGTTGCATAAATAGAATTTCTGAGTAAAATATATTATAGATAAAGATGGCGGTATAGCTCAGTTGGTTAGAGCACGCGGCTCATATCCGCGGTGTCCGGGGTTCGAATCCCTGTACCGCCACTTTTAAAATGATAGAAAAAAAGTTCTTAAAAGCAATAAAAGATTTTTCTCTAATACATCCAAAAGACAAGGTCTTAATTGGGTTTTCTGGTGGTCCGGACTCAGTCGTCTTATCTTTTCTACTGAAAA
This sequence comes from Sulfurihydrogenibium subterraneum DSM 15120, assembly GCF_000619805.1. Classification (NCBI taxonomy): domain Bacteria; kingdom Pseudomonadati; phylum Aquificota; class Aquificia; order Aquificales; family Hydrogenothermaceae; genus Sulfurihydrogenibium; species Sulfurihydrogenibium subterraneum. The sequence goes on from NZ_JHUV01000009.1 coordinate 114,395, forward strand.
AGTTCCAAGAATATTTCAAAATAGAGAAAATAGCCTTAGCCCATCTAAATCACAGCCTTAGAGAAGAGTCTGATAAAGATGAAGAGTTCTGTAAAAATTTTGGTCAAAAGTATGGTATTCCTGTTTTTACGAAAAAAGTAGATGTAAAAGCCATTGCAAAAAAAGAAAAAAAATCTATAGAAGAAGCTGGAAGAGAAGAAAGGTATAAATTTTTTAAAGAAATTATGGAAAAAGAAAATTTTAACAAGTTGGCAACAGCTCATCACTTATCAGACTTGATAGAAACTATGTTTTTATGGTTTGTTCAAGGAAATAAAAAAGGCTTAAAAGGATTTAAACCTAATGAAGATAGCATAGTTAGACCTCTTTACTACGTTAAAAAGGAAGAGATATTAGAGTATTGCCATAAAAATAATTTATCTTATGTAATTGACAAATCAAATTTTGATAAAAGATACTTAAGAAATAAAGTAAGATTAGACTTAATTCCAATTGCAAAAAAGATTAACCACAGCTTAGAAGAATCTCTGTTAAGATTATCTTTTTTTCAGTCTTTAGATGAAGAGTTTTTAGACAGTTATTCAAAAGATATTTTACAGTCTGTGATAAAAGAAAATTACTTAGATCTTAATTACTTAAATAATTTTCACAATGCTGTAAAGTATAGGGTAATTACAGATTGGATATACGAAAAATCAGGGATATATCTATCTTATCAAAAAATTTTGAATATTTTAGACTTGTTGAAAACCAAGGGAACTAAGACAATACATCTAGAAAAAGACCTTCAACTTATAAAAGAGTATGATAAACTTTATTTAAATCACTCTCAAAAGGTGGAAAAATCTGATAAAGAGTATAAATTAAAAGTTGGACAATCTATCTTTATAGAAGAATACGGAATAAGTTTAACTGCTTTTAAACCTACAAAAGAAGATATTGAAAAGATGAAAAAAAGTAAATGTATTGAATGTTTTGATATAGATTCAGATGAGTTTATATTAAGATTTAGAAAAGAAGGAGATAGATTTTTACCATTTGGAATGAAAAGTGAGAAAAAATTAAAGGATGTTTTTATTGATTTAAAAATTCCTAAAAATATGAGAAATTCTATACCACTTTTAGTTTTTGGTGATAAAATATTATGGATAGTGGGTTATAAAAGGTCAGCCTACTATCCAATAACCGAAAATTCAAAAAATCCTATATGTTTTAAAGTTAAGGAGGCACGAAGTTGCAGCTAACAAGGAGTTTATTAATCTGGTTTATAATCGGTGCAATGATGATACTTGCATTTAATATGTTTGGTGCAAGACAGATAAGTGATTCAAAGGTGTCTTTTACCGATTTTATGACAATGGTAAATGAGAAAAAAGTTGTTGAGGCTACAGTTAGGGGAGAAGAACTTACAGCAGTCACCCAAGACGGTAAAAAAGTTGAAACTGTGATTCCACCGGGTTATTCAAAGCTTTACGATATTTTATCTGAAAACGGAGTACAGGTCAAAGTTGTTTCTACAGAAAACAGCAGCTGGCTTATGACTTTACTTATATCTTGGCTTCCAATTCTACTCTTTATAGGACTTTGGATTTTTATGATGAGACAAATGTCTGGTGGCCCAAATAGAGCCTTTTCTTTTGCAAAGAGTAAAGGAAAACTTTATTTAGAAGAAAGACCAAATGTAAAGCTTGATGATGTTGCTGGAATGGATGAAGTAAAAGAAGAAGTAAAAGAAATCATAGAGTATTTAAAAGACCCTTCCAGGTATCAAAAGTTAGGCGGAAGAGCTCCTAAAGGTATTCTTCTTTATGGAGACCCGGGAGTAGGTAAAACATTACTTGCAAAAGCAATAGCAGGGGAAGCAAATGTTCCGTTTATTTCTATCTCAGGTTCTGACTTTGTTGAGATGTTTGTTGGAGTAGGAGCTGCAAGAGTTAGAGACCTTTTTGAAACAGCGAAAAAACATGCACCTTGTCTTATATTCATTGATGAGATAGATGCAGTAGGTAGAGCAAGAACAGGTGTTGGTTTTGGTGGTGGACACGATGAAAGAGAGCAAACCTTAAACCAATTACTTGTTGAGCTTGATGGTTTTGATACAAACGAAGGGATTATAGTTATTGCTGCAACCAACAGACCAGATATATTAGACCCAGCACTTTTAAGACCAGGAAGATTTGACAGACAGATATCTGTTCCAAAGCCTGATGTTAAGGGTAGATACGAAATCTTAAAAGTTCACATTAATAAAAAGAATATACCTTTAGCAGAAGATGTAGATTTAATGACTATAGCAAAAGGAACTCCTGGATTTTCAGGAGCTGACCTTGCAAATCTTGTAAATGAGGCTGCATTACTTGCTGCCAGAAGAAAGAAAGAAAAAGTAGGTATGCAAGAGTTAGAGGACGCTCTTGACAGGATAATGATGGGGTTAGAAAGAAAAGGAATGGCTATAACACCAAAAGAAAAAGAAAAAATAGCCTACCATGAAGTAGGACACGCATTAGTTGGAGTTATGTTAGAAGAAGCAGATCCACTACACAAAGTCTCTATCATACCAAGAGGAATGGCTCTTGGTGTAACTGTAAATCTTCCAGAAGAGGATAGACATCTTTATTCAAAGAGAGATTTAATGGCAAGAATGCTACAGCTTTTTGGTGGAAGAGCTGCAGAGGAAGTTTTCTACGGTAAAGATGGTATTACAACAGGAGCTGAAAACGATTTAATGAGAGCTACAGAGCTTGCTTACAGAATAGTTGCAGCTTGGGGTATGAGTGATGAAATAGGTCCTATAAATGTGCCAATGAGCAGAAGTGGAAGTATATTTATGGGTGGACAAGGCATAGAGATAAGTGAAGAAACTGCAAGGAAGATAGATGAAGAAGTTAACAAGATTTTAAGAGAATCTTATCAAAAAGCAAAAAATATAGTAGAAACTTATAAAGATGCTGTTATTGCAGTTGTTCAGCTTTTACTTGATAAAGAGACTATAACCTGTGAAGAGATGTTTGCAATCCTAAAAGAGTATGGTGTACCTGTGTTAAACAGATGTAGAAAGTTTGAAAATGTTAATGTTATAACAGATTCAGCAGCCCCAGATGTACCCCCAGCAGAGCTATCTGATTAAAGAGGGCTGAAATTGGTAGATACTCACTGTCATCTTGACATGCTACCTCAGAAAGATATAGTAGAAAGTGTAAAAACTTTAGATTATCTACTTACAATCGGGTGTGATAAAGAAGAGATAAAAAAAGGAATAGAGTTAGGTAATAAATACGAAAACGTTTTTGTAGCGATAGGATATCATCCTTACGATGTAGGAGATTTAACTGACGGAGATATAGAAGAGTTAGAGAGATTAGCAAAAGAAAATCCTAAAGTTATAGCGATAGGTGAGTGTGGTTTAGATTTTTACAGAGATAAAACCTTAAAAGAAAAGCAAGAATACTTTTTTAAAAAACAGATAGAGCTTGCAAAAAAGTTAAGAAAACCCCTAATAATACACTCAAGAAGTGCAGATAGAGAGACAGAAAAAGTATTATCTCAGTATGATCCTTTTGAAAACGGAGGTATTATGCACTGTTTTGGAGGGGATGAGAGATTGATGGAGTTTTCTTTAGAAGCAGGGTTTTACATATCTTTTGCAGGGAATATAACTTACCCTAAAGCAGATAACCTTAGAAATATCCTAAAAAAAGTTCCATTAGATAGACTTTTGTTAGAGACAGATAGTCCATTTTTATCTCCTCAAAAAGTAAGGGGAACTCAAAACAAGCCTTCTAACATATACTATACTTTAGAGTTTGCTTCTGAGCTTTTAGGTATTGAAAAAAATAAGCTTGAAAGGATAACCGACGAAAACTTTAAACGGTTATTCAGCCTTAGTTAAAACACACCAACCCGTAAACTCGTTAGTATTAGTTATTTTCTTATAAAAGCTTGTTCTAAAGCCTTTCTTATATCTTCAAAAAATACAGCTTCCTCTCTTGGATTTCTTAACACATAAGCGGGGTGGTAAGTTATGTAAACTTTTTTGCCTTCGTATTCTAATATGCTTCCCCTTTCTTTTGTTATTTTTGTCTCTCTTTTAAATATACCTCTGTAAGCAGTTGCGCCAAGTAAACATAAAACAGAAGGGTTGATTATCTCTATCTGTCTTTTAAGGTATGGAAAGCATGCCTCTTGCTCTTCTATAGTTGGGGTTCGGTTGTTTGGTGGTCTGCATTTGTTTATGTTTGCAATGTAAACGTCGCTTCGTTTATAACCTGCTGATTCTATTGCTTTTGTTAGAAGTTGCCCCGCTTTACCTACAAACGGTCTTCCTTGTTTATCTTCTTCTTCTCCCGGAGCTTCTCCTATAAACATAATCGGAGAGTTTGGATTACCCTCTCCTAAAACTGCTTGTTTTCTGTTTTTGTGTAAATCGCATTTTGTACAGTTTTGAATCTCTTGGTTGATTTGGTTTAAAAGTTTGAGTTTTTCGTCAGCTTTGTTATTTTCTAAAATAATTTCATTAAAACCCATATCTTTCATTACTTTTAAAAAGTTTTTCAGCTCCAAGATTTATCCTTTATTTTGAAGTAGGTGTTTGGTTTAAATGTTTTTTGGTGGCATAAATTCCAAACTGGATAAAATCTTCATCTTTGTAAATAGATGGTTTTGTGTTGATTTCTTTTTTTGCTTTGTTATACCATACTTCTTCTTGGCCTTGACTGATAATATCAGAAGGTGCAACAAACACGTTAGACCTTGCTATTTCTATACACTTGCTATCTTGCAGGTAGCAGAGAATACAGAAAACTTCTTTAAATGGTGCGTGGTAAAAAAGATACATCTCTCCGTCTGTGTTTGATACAGGAATGTCTAAAACTTCTTGATTTTCTACAAAGAGTTTTATTCTTAAAGTTTTGTTTTCAAGCTGTTTTTTTAGGTCTTCTTTTATAAACCAATAGGTGTAAAATTTAGATGGGTTCACAGGGAGAATAACTATCTTTGTAATGTCAAATCTTACTGGAATTTGATAGTCTTGGGTTTGGGGTTTTAAGACTTCGTCTTTTGTGTGTAGTATGTGACTTGAAAGGTTATCTTCCTGAATACTAAGTTTTATTATTTCGTTCATAAAATAACCTCTCTACTGTATTTTATGCTTTCATACAGTTTTATGTACTTCTGTGCTGTGCTTTCTATTGAAAAATCAAATCCCATAACTTTTCTTTGGAGATCTGAAAACTTCTGTTTGTTGTTATACAGGTCTATGGCTCTATTTATAGCGTTTAAAAATTCGTGCTTGTCTGGGTTGTCAAAAAGTATTCCATAACCGTCAGGCTGGGAAATGTCTTTTACAGTATCGTTTAAACCTCCTGTTCTACGGGCAACTACTAAAGTTCCGTATCTCATAGCTATCATCTGGTTTAAACCACAGGGTTCAAACAAAGAAGGCATTAAAAGAAAGTCTCCACTTGCATACATTTTTCTACTTATAGATTCATCATATCCTACTTTGGTAAATATGTTTTCATATTTTCCTTTAATACTTTCAAAAAAGTCGTTGTATCCTCTATCTCCACTACCTAATATAGCAAGATTTATAGGCAATTTAGAAAGTTCTTCTATAGTATCTTTTATCAGGTCTATACCTTTTTGTTGTGCAAACCTTCCTATAAAGACAAACAAGGGTTTATCTTCTTCTAAACCAAATTCTTTTAAAAATAGCTTTTTATTTGTAAGTTTTTTTTCAATGGTGTACTCACAGAATTTTTCATATATATGCTTATCTGTTTCTGGATTCCATATGTTGTAATCAATACCATTTATTATTCCGTAGAGTTTATTTTCGTACTTCCTCAGCAAACCGTCTAAACCAAATCCATATTCGGGCTTGAGTATCTCTTTTGCGTAAGTAGGGCTTACAGTTGTGATTGCACTACTAAAAACTATTCCACCTTTTAAAAAATTCACTTTATCGTAAAACTCAAGAGCTTCCATATGGAATAAATCCCATCCAAGATTAAGTCTTTCTATTGCAAATTTATCAAATATTCCTTGGTATGCTAAGTTATGGATTGTAAGTACAGTTCTAACGTTATGCCAGTTGTATTTGTAGTAAGTTAGAACAGGTATTAATGATGTTTGCCAGTCGTTGACGTGTATTATGTCTGGATTTAATTCTTCTTTTCTTATAAACTCCATTACTGCGTATGAGAAAGCACCAAATCGTATATCATTGTCTGGATAATCTCCTTCTGGAGTTCCGTAAAGATAATCTCTCCCAAAGAGTTCATCGTTTTTTAAAAAGAAAAACGTAACGTTATCTATCAGTTTGTAAACTTCAAAAGTGTAATTTCTACCATTTAAGAAAACATCTATAAAAACGTTTATAGACTTAATCTTATGTTTTTCTAAGTCAACGGATTTGTAAAGTGGCATGAAGCCAAAGACTTTTAAGCCCTTTTTTGCTATCTCTTTAGGCAAAGATCCGCTTATATCCGCCAATCCTCCCGTTTTTGCAAAAGGATAAATTTCACTTGATGCAAACACTACTTTCATTTATACTACCTCTCTTAAAAACTTTGCAGCTTCTTCTGGAGAAGTTGGGTTTATATAATAATCAGTTCCCAGTTCGAATCCTGCAAGTGTAGTTATCCGAGGTAGTATTTCTATGTGCCAATGAAAGTATTTGTTAATGTGATTAAATATTTCTTTGTTTACAACATCATCTCTGTAAGGTGGAGCTGAGCACAGAATCATATTAAAAGGCGGATTTATTAAAGTTTTGTCTAATTTTTTAACTGTAAACCTCATTACGTCTGCAAGGTTTTTCATTGTATCTTCTGTTATTGTAGAAAAGTCGTGGGAGTGGAATTTAGGAGCTATTTTAATTTCAAATGGGTACAAGCTTGCGTAAGGACAGTAGGATATAAAGTTTTCATTTTCGTAGATAACTCTCTCACCAAGTTGAGATTCTAACTTTATCTCATCACAGGTATAACATCTTTCTTTTTCTAAAAAGTGTTTTTGAGATTGTAAAATCATTGTAAGTGGTTGTTTTGGTATTGTTGGAAGGGCTATAAGCTGACTATGAGAGTGGACTAAACTTTTTCCGGCTTCTTTTCCGTGATTTTTAAAAATATGAACATACTTAATTCTATAGTCGTTATAAAGGGATTTCATCCTTTCTCTAAAAGCTATAAACATATTTATAAAGTCTTGTTCCTCAAAATCTTGAATATGTTTAAAATGATCAGGTGTTTCTACGATTACTTCGTGGGCACCAAAACCACCTTTTTTGTCAAAGATGTAATAACCATCTGACAATGGAGAGTTTTCAATTCTTAACGCAGGGTATCTGTTTGGAAAAACTCTTACAAGCCATCCTGGAGTGTTTGGAGCTGAAGCGTCAGGTCTGATTGCAAATATTTCTGGAGGAGTTTTGTCTTCGTTTCCATATTCAAAAGGGCATTTAGATATATCCGTTATAGGCTCTTCGTAAATAGACACGTTGTAATCGTGAGGTCTTTTTGACCTTTCAGTTGCTATTATAACCCACGTATCTTTTAGGTAGTTGTATCTAAATTCAGACATTTTTTATCTTCCTATTATTCCTTCTGTTGGAGAGGACGCAGAGGCATACATCTTTTTAGGTATTCTTCCTGCAAGGTAAGCAAGTCTTCCTGCTATTACTGCATGTTTCATTGCAACAGCCATCTTTATTGGGTCTTTTGCACCAGCTATTGCTGTGTTCATAAGTACACCGTCAACTCCAAGTTCCATAACCATTGCAGCATCAGAAGCTGTTCCTATCCCTGCATCAACTATCACAGGTATTTTTACCGCTTCTTTTATAAATAAAATGTTGTAAGGATTTTGAAGTCCAAGACCAGACCCTATTGGAGCTGCCAGTGGCATTACAGCTGCACATCCTATATCTTCAAATCTTTTTGCCATTACTGGGTCATCTGTGATGTAAGGTAAAACTGTAAAACCTTCTTTTACAAGTATTTCAGCTGCTTTTAGAGTTTCTACCATATCAGGATAAAGTGTTTTTTGGTCTCCTATAACTTCAAGTTTTACAAATCCGTGTCCTAATGCTTCCCTTGCAAGTCTTGCCGTTAAAACTGCTTCTTCTGCGGTATAACATCCTGCAGTGTTTGGAAGTATCATTATTTTTTTAGTGTCTATGTAATCAAGAAGGTTTTCTTTTGTTGGGTCTGTAATGTTAACCCTTCTAACAGCAACAGTTATTATTTCAGCTCCAGAAGCTTCTGTGGCTTCTTTTGTCTCTTTAAAATCTTTATATTTTCCAGAACCTACTATTAATCTTGATTTAAATGCTTTTCCACCAATCACCAGTTTATCTTCTTTTAAGAATTTTTCTAAGTCGAACATTTAATGCCTCCTGAGGTTATTCCTACAATTAAAATTTAGGTTTTATTTTATCAGTTTCAAAAAATAAAGTAAATGGAGAATTCATAGATATACATACTCTTTTAACTTTACTATGTGAGGGTTTAAGTTTGTTTCTTCTTTTACTTTTTCTTTAAATACTTGCATCACTTCTGGTTCTCCGTGAATTAAGAAAACGGATTGTAAGTCTTTTGTAGTTTTAATGAATTTTATCAGACTGCTTTGATCGGCATGAGCCGAAAAACCGTTTATCGTGTAAATTCTTGCTTTTACAGCTACCTCTTCTCCGTATATCTTTACAACCTTTGCACCATCTACAATCTGTCTGCCTAACGTTCCTTTTGCTTGATATCCAACAAAGATAACAGAAGAGTTTTCTCTCCACAAGTTGTGTTTTAAGTGATGCTTTATCCTTCCTCCATTACACATCCCACTTCCTGCCATTATAATAGCTCCTGACTCTATGTCGTTAATCTTTCTTGATGCTTCCACTGACTCTGTAAAGTTAACCCAAGGGAAAACAAACGGATTTTGTCCTCTTTTTAAATATTCTAAAACCTCTCCGTTTAACTGATTTGGAAATTGTAGAAAAAGTTTGGTTGCAGAGATTGCCAGAGGGCTGTCTAAGAAAATTTTACACTGTGGAAGTTCAGCGTTATCGTACATTTTTCTTAGGATAAAAAGTATCTCTTGGGCTCTCTCTAATGCAAATGTAGGAATTACTACATTCCCTCCGTCTTTGAAGCTTTCAATAATGGCTGTTTTAAACTCTTCTATCGTTTGGTCTAAAGGTTTATGGTTTCTATTTCCGTATGTAGATTCTATAAATAAAACATCAGCGTTTTTTGGATAATCTATAGGTTTTATTACAAGTTTGTTGTCTATTCCTAAGTCTCCTGAAAATATAATTTTTTTAGTGTTAGAGTTTTCTTTAACTGTAAGTTCAACATATCCACTTCCAAGGATATGTCCTGCATTTCTAAATATAATTTCAACATTTTTTGACAATTTATACTTTTCATTATATTCTAAGAGCACTTTGAAATACTCCATAGCCTCAAATACGTCATCTTCATCGTATAAAGGAGGCTTTGCTTCTTCTGGTTTACCTCTTCTTAAAGCTTTTTTATAGTTAACTTTATACTCTTCTGCCATAACTTTTGAAGCGTCTAAAAGCATAATCCTTGCAACTGCGTACGTAGCTCTTGTAGAGATTATCTTTCCTCTAAATCCTTGCTTAACCAGTAAAGGAATCCTTCCACAGTGGTCTATGTGGGCGTGGGTAAGTATAAGATAATCAATGTCTTTAGGATTAAATCCAAAAGGCTCGTAGTTTTTATCTTCTTCTAAACCTTGAAACATTCCACAGTCTATAAGTATGTTCATATGGTCAACTTTAACTAAATGACACGAACCTGTTATACCTTCTACTCCACCAAACGATTGTACTATCATACAAATCTCCTTTAATGATGATGGTGTCCTATTCCAAAGGCTCTAAGTATTGTCCAGATACCAAAAATAATAATAATAACTCCTGCCAACTTAGATAAATTCTTTCTGGTAGCTGGAGATATAGAAGCTAACAATCTGGAAGAGAATAACATCGCAGGAATTGTCCCAAGCCCAAAAAAGAACATTGTAAGCATACCTTTAAAAGGGTCTTTATCTAAAACAGCTTTCATTAAAAATGCGTACACTAAAGGACAAGGTAGAAAGCCGTTAAACATACCTAAAAAGAAAGGAGATTTTCTAAATGCATTTAACATATCAGATATTGTAAAAAATATCACGTCTAAAAAAGGAACGCCTTTCTCTTTTATACTTCCCACAACCTGCAGTCCAAACACAATCATTCCAACACCTAAAAATACAGATAAACCTTTTTGAAATATTTGAAACTCAAAATTATGAAAGTACATCCCAAGCAGTCCTGCTAAAAATCCAAGGAATACGTAAGTAAAAACTCTGCCAAAGTTGTAGAGAATATTACCAATCCAAAAGTTTTTGTAGATAATCAAAGACGGAATAGCACCACACATTCCGATACAGTGGTAAGAACCTAAAAACCCACCTAAGAAAATCATAAAGTATTCAAGCAAACAAGCACCCTAAACGGTTATATTTGATAAATAGAATAAGTTAAAAAAATTACTCAGTCAATAGATTTAAAAATCAAAATCTTAATTAAGATGAAAATTTTTAAGTGATTGATTTAAAAAGGCAAAAAAATTTTTGACAAGCCCTACATATAGTGTTATACTTTTAAAAATAAACTATATATAGTGGAGGTACATCATGGCACTTATCGGTAAAACCTCAGTTAGAGATAACATCAGACTCTCAGAAAATCCTAAGTACCCAGTTTTCAGAGAGCTTTACACAAAACAGAAAAAAGCAGTATGGTTTCCAGAAGAGCTTAACATACAACAAGACGTTTTAGATTACAAATCTTTAACACCTACAGAAAAAGAACTTTTTGATTCAGCAGTTGGATACTTTGCATCTTCAGAGCTACTGGTTCAAAACGTTTTAGGAAATGGATTTTTCCCTGTTTTAACAGACCCTTACGCAAAAATGAGTTTTTCAACTCAGATGTTTATGGAAAACATTCATTCAGACTTTTTTGAAATAATCCTTAACTCTTTTGATATGGACAGAAAAAGAATTTACAACATTACCCTTGAAGATAAACTTTTAGAAGAAAAACAGGAGCTTATAGTAAGAGCTGTTGATAGAATAACTTACGGTAAAGCTGACCCTGACACTTTAGAAGGAAAAAAACAAATTCTAACTTCTATCCTTTTAAATAACATCATACAAGAAGGACTGTTTTTCTACTCTGCCTTTGCACACTTTTTTGCTATGAAGGATACTGGAAAGATGAAAAATGTTGTTGCAGGAGTGGAGCTGATACTTATTGACGAGTCTTTACATCTACAAAACGGTATAGAAGCTATTCTTACAATGGTAGAGGAAAATCCTGAGATTGTTGATGATTATGATTTTGTTGAAAATATAAGACAGTCTATTATAGATGCGGTAGAGCTTGAACTAAACTATTTAAAAACAAAATTTGGAGGAACGACTATATTTGGAGTGTCTTACAACGAGCTTGAAAGGTACATGAAGTATATTGCAGACAGAAGACTTGTAGAGCTTGGCTTTGAGCCTCAGTTTGGTATAAATCAAAACCCTCTTAAATTCTTGCAAAAAGAAGACGTTAAAAAATTAACAAACTTCTTTGAAGTATCATCTACTGAATACACAAACTTCTAAAAAGGAGGAGGTTCATGCAAAGAATTGTTATAAAGAGGGACGGAACTGTAGAAAAGTTCCAGATGAAAAAACTTGTAGATGCTATCTTTGCACTTTTAGAAGGCTTGGAGCTTCCTGATGATTACGAGATAGTATTTAAAGTAGCAAAAGAGCTTGATTTAAAAATTCCAGAAAAAGTTACAACAGAAGAACTTGATTATCTTGTGTTAAAGGCTATAGAACACCTTATACCAAAAAACTACATATACGACACACTTGCTACAAGACAGCTCCTAAAAATAATAAATAGAAGAATAGACAGAAGATTTAGATCGTTTAAAGATTACATAAACTATGCAGTAGAAGAAAAGCTGTTAAAACCAGAGTTATTACAGTTTGATTTAGACAGAATAGAAAATGCAATAGACTACTCAAGGGATTACAACCTTGACTACTTTGGACTTTCTACCTTAAAAGACAGATACTTAATGAAAGATAGAGAATTTGAGACTATAGAAAAACCTCAATGGTTTTTTATGAGAGTTGCTATGGGAATAGGCAACACAGAAGACGAAATAATCAAGATATACAACAAACTTTCAAACCTTGAGTACTTACATTCCACACCAACACTGTTTAACTCTGGAACCCTTACAAATCAGTATAGCAGTTGTTTTCCTGCAGGAACACCTGTTATAACAAAAGATGGAGTAAAAAATATAGAGGATATTAAAATCGGAGATGTTGTCCTAACAGCTGAAGGAAATTACAGAGTAGTTTCAGGTTTATTTAGCAGAAAATATCAAAGAGACCTCTACAAACTTCACGTTTGGGGATTGTGGGGTAAAGAGGAAACTGTAAAGGCAACTGATGACCATAAATTTTTAGTGTTAAAAAAAGAAGATATAGAGTGTAATAGAAAATTTGTTAAAGTCTGTCCTCCTTATCAAAATACTGAAAAATGTTATCCTGTTAAGAAACAGTATGCTTATACGTGTGAAGAAGTTGAAACTAACTTGTTAGAAAATTTAAAATGGGTTGAAGCAAAAGATATAGAAGCTGGAGATTACATAGTTATTCCATATCCAAAAGAGATAAGTGAAAAGGTTGAGCTAAATATTTTAGATTATGTTGATAATCCTTACTTAGTAGAAAAAGATGGCTTTATTTACAAAGTAAACCATGACAAACAAAAAAGAACGCCAGAATTTAACAATCAAATAAACAAAATCAAAAGTAGGATAAAAATTGATTACGATTTTATGAGATTTTTAGGTTATTATGTTGCTGAAGGTTATATTAATAAATCTGGAAATAAACTTTCTACTGTGTTTACTTTTGGAGTTAAAGATAAAGAGTTTATTGAAGATGTTATCTCTTTAAGTAAAAAACTTTTTGATATCAATCCAACTGTAGCACATAATAAGGATAATTCAGTAAGAATTACTATAAACAGCACATATCTATCCCAATTTATTAAAAATTTAGTAGGAACAGGATTCAATAAAAAAATTCTTCCTCCAGAAGTAATGCTTGCAAATCCAGAAGCTCAAAAAGGTTTAATAGTAGGTTTATTTAGAGGAGATGCTACAGCTGTAAGCGACGGATACAGACTTACACTTTCAAATAAAACCCTTATTTACCAAACATTCCATATTTTATTAAGGATAGGAAGTTTACCAAGAATATCGAAAGCTTTAAAAAATCAGCTTGCTACTGAAGACCCTTATTCCGTTCACATATCCATAAATGACAGTGAAGATTTAATAAAACTTATAAACAAAGACACCTACAAGATAACAGCAAAACCAGATAAAACAAAAATAAACAGCTACAGATTCAGATACAAAGACTTTGTTTTCTACAAAATAACGAAAGTAGAAAAAGAAACCTTTGACGGAATTGTTTACGACTTTGAAGTTAGAGGAGACCACAGCTTCACAGCTAACTTAGTTGCAGCACATAACTGCTACGTCAACGTTGTCGATGACTCTTTAGAGTCTATTATGGATAAAGCAAAAGAGACCGCATTTTTAGCCAAGTATGCTGGAGGAGTTGGAACAGATGTAACCAGAATAAGAGCAACAGGCTCAAAAATACACTCTCTTAACGCAAAATCGTCAGGAATAATACCGTTTATAAAAATCTTTGACACGATAGTAAACGCAATTCAGCAAGGTGGTAGGAGAAGAAGCTCCCAAGTTATGTATCTACAACCTTGGCATTTAGACGTAGAAGCATTCTTAGACTTAAGAGAAACTACAGGAAACCCTTACTTTAGAACACCTTCTCTCAATACAGCTCTCTGGATGCCAGATGAACTTATGAGAAGAATAAAAGAAGGAGAGCCTATTTACCTTTTTGACCCAGCAGAATGTCCAAAATTAGTCACAGCATGGGGAGAGGAGTTTAAAAAAGAGTATGAAAAATGTATAGAAAAAGCGGAAAAAGGCGAGTTAAAACTATGGAAGAAAATAGACAGTAAAGACTTTTATAAAAAGTATCTCTTTAAACTTGCTAAAACAGGTCATCCCTGGCTCACGTTTAAAGACAGACACAACGAAAAAAACCCTTGCCCTCAGTATAGCGTAATAAACTCATCTAACCTTTGTACCGAAATAAGTATTCCAAACTCTCCTGAGAGTACTGCAGTTTGTACGCTTGCATCGGTTAATTTAGCAAGGCACGTAAAAGAAGATAAATCAGACTTTGACTGGGACAAGTTGAAAGACACATTAGAAACTATGGTTGTTGCCCTTGACAATATCCTTGATAAAAACTTCTATCCTTCAGAAGAATCAAGAAAGAATACAATGGATTTAAGACCAATTGGCATCGGAGTTATGGGATTTCACGAAGCACTGATAAAGTTAGGAATCTCTTACGATAGTGATAAAGCAGTTGAAACAGCAAGGAAGATAGCCAAGTTTATGAGAGAGGTAACATACGCAAAATCTCAGGAGCTGGCAAAAGAAAGAGGAGCATTCCCTCACTACTATGAAGCAAACTACGATTATCCACCAAGAAGAAACGCCGTCTTATTAGCTATAGCACCAACAGCTTCCATATCAATTATAGCCGGAACCTCTTCAAGTATAGACAACTATTTCTCTAATATCTTCTCGAGGGATACACTGTCAGGAAAGTTTATAGTTATAAACAAACCACTTATGAAAGAGTTAGAAGAAAGTGGATTATGGTCAGAGGAGCTGGCGGAAAAGATAAAAGCCCACCAAGGAAGTATCCAGTACATAGAAGAGTTAGACGGTAAGATAGATAAATCTCTATATAAAACAGCTTACGAAGTATCACCTTACAGACAGATAGATATAGCAGCTGCATTCCAAGAGCACATAGATCAAGCAGTGTCTAAGTCTTTATACATAGAGGAAGATTTAAGAGATAAGATGGAAGATATATACATGTACGCTTGGGAAAAAGGTTTAAAATCTACTTACTACTGCTTTATCGATAAAACAGTCAAAGGTGAAAAGTACACTATGAATGTTAATAAACGTGGAGAAAGAAGAGGTTTTGGACTTGCAAGAAGAAACGATAAAGAGTTAGAAAAAGAGCTTGAGGAAATTGAAAAACAGGCAAGGGAAAAGTATGGAGATGAAGTTGTAGATGCTGTAAAAAGCGGTAATATAGAAGGCTGTCCAACAGACCCTTTACTTGCAAAGATATGTCCAAGTTGTGAGTAAAAAAATATGATAAAAAAAGAAGATTTAGAAAAAGAAATAGAAAATCTACCGGAGGAGGTTGTATCCTCCGGTTATTCTAAAGGATACAATCCAAACGACATACTTTGCCGAATGTGTGCTTACAAATCCTGCATGCAAGAAAAACAAGGTAGGCTACTTCTTGGAAGCAAACTAAAAAAGAAACCCTGATTTAAAACATTTATCTTTTTATCAAAAACAGTAAAATTTTATAAAACTAACTTTAAAGGACTATCTAAATTTGAAGTACATAAAAACAGACATCACCTGTAGATTAGATAATCTTCCTTGGACACCTTTTCATACAAAATTTGTTATAGCCCTTGGTATAACATGGATTTTAGATGCTTTTGAGGTAGTTATTGTAAGTGTTGTACTAAAATCTATGTCAAAGAGTCTTAATCTTTCTACCTTTGAATCTTCTTGGCTTGTAAGCAGTTTTTTAATAGGAGCTCTCGTAGGAGCTTTTATCTTTGGTTATCTTGCAGACAAGTACGGAAGAAAAAAGATATTTTTTATAACACTACTTTTATACTCATTAGGAACTTTTTTAACAGGATTTACTAACTCTTTTTATGAGGTACTGTTTTTTAGATTTATAACAGGTCTTGGACTTGGTGGAGAGTTTTCTGCTATCCATTCTGCCATAGATGAGTTTGTACCTTCTAAATACAGAGGAAGAGTTGACGGGTTTATAACAGCTTCTTGGAATTTTGGTAGTATTCTTGCTTCTTTAACAGGAATGTATCTACTTTCAAATCTTCCAGAAGACAGAGCTTGGAGGTATGCTTTTTTATTTGGAGGAGTACTGGCTTTAATTATAGTAGTAGTTAGATTTTTTATCCCTGAATCTCCGCGATGGCTAATATCAAAAGGTTATACAGAAAAAGCACATCAGATATTAGAAAGTATTGAAAAAAAATATAAAGTAAAACCAATAGAAAAAGAGTGTAATATCCCAGTATTTGAAGGAAGTTTATACGATTCTATAAAGATTATCTTTAAAAAGTATAAAGGAAGATTTTTATTTGGAACTGCTATGAGTTTTACAATACTCACAACCTACTACGGTTTTATAACAATATTACCGCTGGTTATAACCAATGAATACAACCTTCCCACTTCAGAGATACCTAAACTCCTTCTTTATGCAAGTATAGGAGGATTTATAGGAGGTTTAGTTGTATCGTTTTTATCTGATACGATAGGAAGAAGGGCAACAGGAACGATTATAGCTTTAATATCAATGCTTTTATCAACTTTGTTTTTATTTTCTCAAGATATTTACTCTACCGTTTTTATATACTCTCTATTTGCTTATTCTTTTGCAAGTGTTGCCTACGTGTCAGCTATGGAGATTTATCCTTCATACTTAAGGGCTACTGCTGTAGGGATTCTATCTGTAATAGGAAGACTGTCAGGTATTTTAGCTCCACCTTTACTTACATTCTTATCTCAGATAAACTATAAGTATTCAATATTAGGATTGACAAGCTTCTGGCTTGTAGGTTTTATAGGATTTTTTATATGGTCTAAGTTTGGCGTAGAAGCAAAGGGAAAATCAATAGAAGAGATAAGTTAAACTCTTTCTACTTGATAAGTATCTTTTTTATCTTGGTAGTATAATACAATCTTAAATTCAGATAGTCCTTTTAAAATTTCTTTCATTACATCATCTTTTAATTTTACGTAAGTCTTTGTTGAAGATAAATTTTCTTTATACTCGTCAGGATAGTTTTCTACGTCATAAACCGTATCTTGAGTTTGCCATACCCTTTTTATAAGTCCAAAGGTTGAGTGTTCTTGTATCTCTATTGGAAACATTGAGATAATTTGACTGTCTAAAATCTCTATCTCTACTTTTTGAGGATAAAATCTTGTAAGTTTAAATTTTATCATTTTTAATAAAAGGGGCTAAAAGCCCCCTCTATGTTATTACTCTTGAAGAGCTTCGTAAACGTGTCCTACTAACTCTTCTGATGGTTTTAAAGTTTTCTTTCCTGGTTCCCATTTAGCAGGACATGCTTCGTCTGGATGAGACATTAGATACGCGTTAGCTTTCATCTTTCTAACTAACTCATCAGCGTTTCTACCTACATTGTAGAAGTTAACTTCTGATGATACAAGTTTACCTTCTGGGCTTATGATGAAAGTTCCTCTTAAAGCAAAACCTGTATTGCAGTCATAAACTCCAAACATTCTTGAGATTTTTCCTGTTGGGTCAGCTCCCATTGGATACTTAACGTTAGCTAAAAGTTTTTCATCTTTTTGCCATGCAAGGTGAACAAATTTTGTATCTGTAGATACAGAAACAACTTCAGCACCTAACTTTTTCAATTCTTCATACTTTTCTGCTAAATCTGCAAGCTCTGTTGGGCATACAAACGTAAAGTCTGCTGGATAGAAGAATAGGATAGTCCACTTGTTTTCTTTTTTAGCATCTGCAAGTGAAAACTTTCCAAACTTTCCTGTTGCAGGCTCATATGTTTCCATTTCAAAATCTGGGACTTGCTGACCTACTAAGATTACTTTTTCTTCCATGATATTACCTCCCTTTGAAGTTTTTTACAATACTAATGATAACAATTCTTAATAATGTTTTAAAATGATTACTATCATAATAGTGAATTACTTTTTAGATTTTTGCAACAATTTTTGAATTTTTGCAAAATAAAACATTGTTATTAAGATTTTTATGCTTACAACAGTTTTTTATTTTGGCATAAGGTTTGCATATTGTAAAATTGAAGTTAAATTAAAAATCCGTAATTGACTTTTGAATTTGAATAGGATAATCTATATCACTGAAAATTTTAACAGGAGGTATGTAGTATGAAGAAGTTAGTATTATCTGCACTTTCAGTTGCAGTAATGGCTGCAGGTTCTTTTGCGGCTGATGGAAAAGCTCTTTTCCAATCAAAAGGTTGTACAGCTTGCCACCAAGCAGCTGCTGACACTGTAGGACCATCTTTAAAGAAAATAGCTGCTGCTTACGCAGGTAAAGAAGCAGATTTAATCAAGTTCTTAAAAGGTGAAGGAAAGGCAATAGTTGACCCTGCAAAAGAAGCTGTAATGAAACCACAAATTAACACAACTAAAGCTATGAAAGATGATGAATTAAAAGCATTAGCTCAATTCATGCTTTCTCACAAGTAATCTGCTAAAAGGGGGATATTTCCCCCTTTTTATCCTAAAATGAAGGTTATATACAGTTTTATTTTAATTGCTCTATTTATTTCTGTATCATATGGTATTGAAGGTAAAGACCTGTATATAAAACATGGCTGTAATGCCTGCCACGACCCATTTGAAAGAAAAACTGGACCATCTTTCAAAGAAATATTCCAAAGATATGGTACAAGTAAATCAGCAATAGAAAAGGTTGCAAAACTTATAATAAAACCAAACCCTTCTAACTGGCCTGGATTTGCTTATATGCCACCTTATAACATCTCTTATCAAGAAGCTCTAAAGTTAGCTGAGTATGTTTTAATACATTCTCAAAAAGAAAAACAGATAAAAAAACAGGAAGGTTCACTTCCTGAAAGTGAAGCTTTTTAAGAATCTTTATTTTCTATCTTAGAATGTTTTAAAAGGTCTAATAATTCCACTGGTAAGGGTAAAAGTATAGTGTTTGAGCTGTACTGACCTACTGTTGATATTGTTTCTAAGTATCTGAGCTGAATTGCCAATGGATGTTTTGCAAGGAGTTCTGCAGCTTCAGTAAGTTTTTGTGCAGCTTGATACTCTGCTTCTGCTTGTATGATTTTTGCTCTTCTTTCTCTCTCAGCTTCTGCTTGTCTGGCTATCGCTCTTTTTAACTCTTCTGTAATGTCTATTCTTTTTAACTCTACAGCTACAACCTTAACACCCCACTGGTCTGTTTCTTGGTCTATTATCTCTTGTAATTTTGCGTTTATTTTATCTCTTTGAGATAACAGTTCGTCAAACTCTGCCTGACCGCATACACTTCTTAAAGTTGTTTGAGATATTTGAGATGTTGCATAAAGATAGTTTTCTACGTTAACTACTGCTTTTACTGGGTCTATGACTTTAAAATATACTACCGCATCAACTTGCACAGATACGTTATCTTTTGTAATTACATCTTGAGTAGGAACATCCATTGTTACTACTCTTAAGTCAACTTTAACCATTTTGTCTATAAATGGAATAAGTATAAATAACCCCGGCCCTTTTGCTTTGCCTAAGACTCTTCCAAGTCTAAATATAACAGCTCTTTCATACTCATTTACAATCTTAACAGATGTAGCTATAAATATTATCAATAGAACGACTAAAACCGGTATAAAACCTGCCATAGCAATCACACCTCCAAATTCAGATAAAAAAGATAAAATATTTTCCAATCCTATTATTGATGCTATAAAAATAATTCCAAAAACTAAAAAAGCAATTAAATCTTTCATTTTTGTGCTACTATTTCTTCAATCCAATTTAAGTAATCCTCTGACCCATCTACAATTGGAAGGGCTATTATTTCAGGAACTGTATAACTATGGAGTTTTTTTACTTCTTCTTTTAACTTTCCGAAAAGGTCTTTTTTTGTCTTTATTACCATCAATGATTCATCATAATTTTCTATATTTCCTTTCCAGAAGAATGTTGAGTTAACTTTTTCAACAATATTAACACATGCTGCTAATTTATTTTCAATCAAATGATTAGCTATCTTTTTTGCTTCTTCAAAAGAAGAGGTAGTTATTAAAACAACTATGTAGCTCATCTTAAAACCCCTTTTTTAATCTATAAATCTTTTTGTTATGTCATGATAGCTGTCTATTCTTCTATCTCTGAAAAACGGCCAAGTTGTTCTTACAGAGTCTATTATAGATAAATCTATCTCACAAATCAACTCTTCTTCTATATCAGTTGACCCTTTTAATATAAGCTCTCCGTAAGGGTTTGATACAAAACTCTGTCCCCAAAACTCTATTCCTTCTTTTCCGTCTGGACTGGCTTCAAATCCTACTCTGTTTACTGCTACTACGTAGCAACCGTTTGCAACTGCGTGTCCTCTTTGAACTGTTTCCCATGCGTTGTACTGCTGTTTTCCAAATTGGTCTTTTTCTGAAGGAAGCCAACCTATGGCCGTAGGATAAAATATTATCTTTGCACCTGATAAGGCTGTTAACCTTGCAGCTTCTGGATACCACTGATCCCAGCATATTAAAACTCCAATGTCCGAGTACTTTGTTCTAAAAGTTTTGTATCCTAAATCTCCGGGAGTAAAGTAAAACTTTTCGTAAAAGTGAGGGTCGTCTGGAATGTGCATCTTTCTGTACTTTCCTAAATATCTACCATCTGCATCTATTACCACTGCGGTGTTATGATAGATTCCATCTGATCTTTTTTCAAACAGTGAAGCTATAATCACGACGTTGTTGTCCTTTGCAACTTTCTGTAAGGTTTTTACTGTAGGACTTTCTTCATTTACCGTTTCAGCAAGTCTAAAGTAATCCCAATCTTCTACTTGACAGAAGTACTTTGACTTAAAAAGCTCTTGGGTAGATACTATATTAGCTCCACTTTTTGCTAAGGATTTAATTTTTTCTATTGTTTTTTCAAAGTTTTCGTTTAAATCATCACTACAGCTCATCTGAATAAGTCCAACATTTACCTTATCCATATTTCACCTCAAAAAGTTTTATAATATTTTAACTATTTTTCTTAGGAGATAAATCATTGTTTATAGGTAAAGTTAGGAAAATCCACTTTATAGGTATTGGCGGCTCTGGAATGAACGGAATTGCAGAGCTCCTTCTAAATCAAGGTTATACAATTTCAGGAAGTGATTTAAAAGAGTCTTATACAACTCAACGATTAAGAGAGTTAGGAGCAAAAGTATATATAGGGCACAGTGAAGAAAATGTTAAAGATGTTGATGTTGTTGTATACTCTTCTGCTGTAAAATCAGACAATCCAGAGTTAAAAAAGGCAAAGGAGCTTGGTATCCCTACTATTCCAAGGGGAGAGATGCTTGCAGAGTTGATGAGATTTAAATACGGAATAGCTATAGCAGGTTCTCACGGAAAAACTACCACCACGTCAATGGTAGGAACAGTTTTAGGGAAAACAGGTTTTGACCCTACAGTAGTTATAGGTGGAAAGTTAGAGGCATACGGAAGTAATGCAAAGTTAGGAAGAGGAGAGTTTTTAGTAGCTGAATCTGACGAAAGTGATGGGTCTTTTTTAAAACTTACACCTACAATCGTATCGATTAACAACATAGATTTAGAGCATCTTGGATTTTATAAAGACTTGGAAGATATAAAAAACGCTTTTGTAGAGTTTGCCAATAAAGTCCCTTTTTATGGGTCTGTTGTTGTTAATATTGATGATGAGAATGTAAAAAGTATAATTCCAAGGATAGAAAGAAAAGTCATAAAGTTTGGTCTTTCTGAAGATGCAGAAATAAGAGGCTATGACTTAAGACTTATAAAGGGAAGGTATAAGTTTAAAGTTAACGATTTTGGAGAGATACATCTATCAATCCCTGGTATCCACAACGTCTATAATGCTCTTGCTACTATTGCTATCTGTAATGAGCTTGGAGTTCCTTTCTGTGTGATAAAAGAGTCTTTGGAAAACTTTAAAAATGCAAAAAGAAGATTTGAGATTAAATACAGTAATGAAATTTTGGTAATAGACGATTATGCACACCATCCTACAGAGATAAAAGCAACTCTCTCAGCTGCCAGAGATATGTATGGTCAAAACCGTATAGTATCAGTCTTTCAACCTCACAGATACAGTAGAGTTCATTCTTTGTTTGAAGAGTTTGTAGAGTCTTTTGACATACCAGATATTGTAATAATCACAGATATATACTCTGCAGGAGAAAGTCCAATAGAAGGTGTATCAGGAGAGATACTGGCAGACAAGATAAGAGAAAGAAGAGATAACGTCTTTTATGTAAAAGATATAAACGAAGCTGAAAGTTTATTAAAAAGTATCCTAAAAAACGGCGATGTTGTTTTAACGATGGGAGCTGGAAATATTACACAACTTAGTGATAATCTTGCAAGGTACTTAGAGGAAAAACATTAAAAATGTTAAACAAAAGATTTGTTGACTATAACAATATGTCTCTTCTTACAGACCTTTACGAGCTTACTATGGCTCAGGTCTACTTTGAAAAAGGTATCAATAAGACATCTGTATTTAATTTTTTTATAAGACCTACAACAAAAAGAAATTATTTTTTATTCACAGGATTAGACCTATTGATAGATTATCTGCTGAATATAAAGTTTACAGATGAAAATATAGAGTTTTTAAGGTCAACAGGTAAGTTTAAGGAAGATTTTTTAAATTACCTAAAAAATTTTAAATTTACAGGAAACCTATACTCTGTAGATGAAGGAAAAATCGTATTTGCAAACGAGCCGATAGTTCAAGTAGAAGCTCCTATTATAGAGGCTCAAATAATAGAAACTTTTTTAATAAACACTCTGCAAATATCCATTTTAGTAGGAACAAAGGCTTTAAGATGTTATAGTGTGGCTCCAGATAAGATTTTAATAGATTTTGGACTTAGAAGAGCTCACGGAACAGATGCAGGAATGATTGCAGCAAGAAGCAGTTATATAGCTGGATTTGCTGGAACGTCAAACGTACTTGCAGGTAAGATTTTTAGAATACCAATCTATGGAACGATGGCACACTCTTTTGTAATGGCACACGACAGTGAAGAAAAAGCATTTGAAAATTTTGCATCTGTTTATCCAGAAAATACAATATTTTTAGTAGATACTTACGACACTATAGAAGGTGTTAAAAATGCCATAAAAGTAGCAAAGAAAAAAGGTATAAGGATAAAGGGAATAAGGTTAGATAGCGGAGATTTGCTGAACCTTTCAAAAGAAGCAAGAAAACTTTTAGATGTTAACGGTTTTAGAGATGCAATAATCTTTGCAAGTGGAGGGATTAACGAGTATAAGATAAAAGACCTTGTAGATAAAAGAGCTCCTATAGATGGTTATGGAGTAGGAACTGAATTGGTCGTAAGTGCAGACCTTCCTTACTTAGACTGTGCTTATAAACTTGTTGAGTATGACGGAAAGCCAAAAATGAAGCTCAGTACCAAAAAGATTACCGTTCCCTATAAAAAACAACTCTACAGAATTTTTAGAAATGGAAAGATACTTAAAGATGTAGTAAGCCATTTTGATGAGCAGGTAGAAGACGGTGTAAAAATGTTAAAACTTTACATAAAAGATGGAGAGCTTGTTAGAAACAGTCCTTCTATCTCTGAAATAAGAGAAAAAACTTTGATAAACTTTAAGACTATACCAGACACTTTTAAATCCATTACTCAGTATATGACAATTAATCCAGAAATATCTCCAAGACTTATGAAAATGGCGGAAGACTTAAGGAAGTCAATAAAATCAGGAGTTTAATTATGAAACTAATATACACTTTGATTTTTCTACTTATACTACCATCTTTTGCACAAGTAAACGTTATAACCACAATTAAGCCCCTTGCAGACATAGTAAAAGAAATAGGAAAAGAAAGAGTGTCAGTAGATTATTTAATACCTTCCAATGTGAACTTTCATCTTTATGAATACAAACCTCAAGATATGAAAAAGGTTTATAAAGCAGATATCTTTATTTTTATTGGCTCAGGAGAACCAAATGTAGATAGTATAGTAAAGTCTCTTCCAAAAGATAATGTACTAAAAGTTATTGATATAAAAGGAATGTATCTTATAAAGGAAGAAGACCACGACGAAGTTCATCCAGCTGTATGGTTAGACCCTGAGAATGCAAAAGTTATAGCTAAAGAAGTATCTTTTTTACTTTCTAAAAAAGACCCAAAAAACAGAGAGTTTTATCAAAAAAATGCTCAAAACTTTATAAAACAGTGTGATGAGGTTTTAAACTACGGTAAAAGTAAACTCTCAACCCTAAAAAATAAATATTTTGTTTCATATCATTACGAGTTTCCTTACTTTATAAACAGATTTGGTTTAGTATACTTAGCGGAGATAGAGATAGGACACGGGAGAGAACCTACCCCTAAACATATTTTAGACGTAATTCAAAAAATGAAAAAATACAACGTAAAAACGGTCTTTACTTCAAAACAGTTTTACAATCCTAAAACGGTGAAGGTTGTGTTAGATCAAGTAGGTGGAAAGGTTGTTTTCTTAGATACTATGGGAGAAAAAACCTCCTACATTGAGATGATGAGATTTAACATAGACCAAGTTTACAACGGGCTGGCTACACAATAGCCAGCATCTTTTCTAAAGGTATTCTTGCTTTTTCTATAGTATCTTCATCTAAAACAACTTCATTTATCTCTTTTTCTAACACTTCCAAAACTTTATCAAGTGTATTTTTCTTCATATCACAGCAGTGAACAGAACCGCAATAGTCTGCAGCTTGAGGGAAAACATAATTTTTGTTAGGATTTTTCTTTTTAAGGTAATGATGAATACCGACTTCCGTACCTATTATTACAGTGTCAGCTTCACAGGTTGTAGCGTACTCTATTATCTGAGTTGTACTTCCTACAAAGTCTGCTATCTCTACAGTGTCTGTATTACATTCAGGATGGACTGCTATTTTAGCGTCAGGATACTGTTTCTTTAATGCTAAAAGAGTTTCTTTTGATAGGTTAAAGTGGGGAGGACAAAAACCTTTCCAAAGTATAAACTCTTTTTCTGGAACTTGTTTTGCTACATAGCTTCCTAAAAACTGGTCTGGCACAAATATTATTTTTTTTGCATCTAACGACTTTACAACTTTAACCGCATTTCTTGAAGTAACTATTATGTCCGATACTGTTTTTACATCTGCGTTTGTATTTATGTAAGATACTACTACAGCGTCTGGATGTTGCTGTTTTAACTTTTTTACTCCTTCCACTGTTGCCATATCTGCCATTGGGCAACCACTTTCAGGGTTAGGATGGAGGACTTTCTTTGTAGGGTTTAGTATCTTTGCCGTTTCTGCCATAAATCTAACACCGCAGAAAACTATTATGTCAGCATCAGACTTTTGAGCTACTCTTGACAACTCTAAAGAGTCTCCAATGTAATCTGCTATATCCTGTATCTCTGGTCTTTGGTAGTAGTGGGCAAGTATAACTGCGTTTTTTTCTTTCTTCAGCTGATTTATTCTTTCTACAATGTTATCCACTAAACACCCCCATAAAAATTTGTTAATAATTTATAACACAAGTTGTTTTTATTCAATATAGGAACCGATGATAAAAATCATTTATTTTATGGTTAAATAATTTTAACTTTAAATTAATGTGTATAATGGAGGTTTGTATGAGAAGATTTTTAATTTTACTGCTTGTAATCTTTGGATTTTCTTTTGGAGAGATGAAAGCTCCAGAATTTAGTTTAAAAGATGAAGATGGAAAAGTTGTAAAACTTTCAGACTTAAAAGATAGTGTAGTTTTACTAAACTTTTGGGCAACTACCTGCCACTCTTGTAGAAAAGAGCTTCCAGAGTTAGAAAAGTTGTATCAGCAGTATAAAGATAAAGTAAAGTTTTACGCTATTGTGATAGATACAGAAGACCCTCAAAAAATTAAAAAAGCTAAAAAAGAGATAGGCTTTTCTTTTCCTGTTTTAATCGGTAATTACCAAGTTATGGAAAAGTATAGAATTATAGGTACTCCTATAACCTACATTTTAGGTAAAGATAACACAATAGGAAAGATTTTTATAGGACCACAACCGATAGAAAAAATAAAAGAGGCAATAGATAAACAACTTCAAAAACAAGGAGCGTAAAGATGGAAAATATAACACTATGGGCTGCATTTTTAGGAGGGATACTTGCATTTTTATCTCCTTGCGTCCTTCCTATAATACCTGGATATATCGCTTACATATCTGGCGTATCTGCAACCTCTGTTGATACAGAAAAAAAGATAGACTGGCAAACAGTAATATCAGCTGTAGCTTTTGTTTTAGGATTTTCTATTGTATTTACTCTACTTGGAGCTGCATCTACTTTTGTAGGTCAGTTTCTGCAAGAGTATAAATCTGTTATATCAAAGATTGCTGCAATTGTTGTAATACTTTTAGGTATTCACTTTACAGGAGTTTTACAGTCAGCCAAAGCTAAAGTATTTGTTTTATCAATAGGTGGGTTGTCTTTACTGTACTACCTTTATGAAATAATATCGTTAAAACAGTATTTTAGTACAGGGTTTTTTATTTTTCTACTTGGATTATCTTTGGTTGTATTTTATTTTTCAGGAGCTTACAGAATTCTGTATGAACAGAAAACAACGGAAGTAAGGAAAAAACCACCAGGTCCAATTGGAGCTTTTTTAGTAGGACTTGCCTTTGCTTTAGGATGGACTCCTTGTATAGGACCTATTTTAGGTGCTATACTACTTGTTGCTTCTCAGCAGGAGACAGTAAACCAAGGAATGCTCCTTCTATTTGCTTTCTCTATGGGATTAGGTATACCATTTGTACTAACTGCAGCTGCTATAAATCTATTTTTTAAGTTTTTTGCAGTAGTAAGAAAATACTTTTTATTTATTGAGGTTGCAGGAGGAATACTTCTTATCCTTATAGGCATTCTTTTAATGACAGGAAACTTTGAGAAAATATCATCAATGCTCGGTTAATGCTATAATAGAATAAAAAAACCGAGGTGTTGATGGCTAACGTTTCTACAAAGAAAGTTGCCCTATCTGGAATGGTGGGCAACATCTTAGAGTGGTACGATTTTACACTTTACGGTTATTTAGCGGTTATTCTATCAAAACTTTTTTTTCCTTCTGATAACGAGGTTGTATCCTTGCTTGCATCTTTTGGAGCTTTTGCAGTTGGTTTTTTCTTTAGACCTTTAGGCTCTGTTATTCTTGGTTATATAGGTGATAAGTACGGTAGAAAAAAAGCTTTAATTATCTCTATATTCTTAATGGCTTTTCCTACCTTTTTTATAGGACTGCTTCCTACCTACAACGATATTGGTATTTTAGCTCCCATACTTCTTATAATCCTAAGAATACTTCAAGGTATATCTACAGGAGGAGAGTACACAACTTCTGTCTCATTTGTTGTAGAGCATTCTCCTGATGAAAAGAGAGGATTTTACGGCAGTATAAATCTGCTTGGAGCTGTAATAGGTATAATGTTTGGGTCTTTGATGGGAGCTTTTCTCACTTCTGTTTTTGATAAAGAGAGTTTAGAAGCTTTTGGATGGAGGATAGGTTTTCTGTTTGGTATAGTCCTTGCGTTTGTAGGTATTTTTCTTAGAAGAAAGGCTGAAGAAACTCCAATATTTTTAGCCATTGAAGAAGAAAATAAAACAAAAAATCCACTTTTAAAGACGTTTATTCATCATCCAAAAGAATTTTTAACGTCGATTATTTATAGCTCCTTACAAGGTGTTGCCTTTTTTCTACTGTTTGTTTACTTACCAACCTATTATCAGAAAGTGTTGAACATAAAACCTTCTACAGCTTTATTTATAAACAGTCTTGCAATGTTTGTTTTAATTCTAATGATACCTATAATGGCTTACTTTTCTGATAAAGTAGGTAGAAAACCGTTTTTATTGGTCTCAACTTTCTTTTACAGCGTTTCTTCAGTCTTTTTGTTTAAATTAATACTTACTGGAGATATTACAAAAATCATAGTAGCACATGTTTTATTTGCTGTAATATCTTCAGGATTTATGGCTATACTTCCTACTTTCTTAATAGAAACTTTTCCTGCTGACGTTAGGAATACAGCATTTTCTGTAGGATACAATATAGCACTTGGTATATTTGGCGGGACTGTTCCTTTGGTTGCAACTTATTTAATATCTAAAACACAAAATCCATTATCTCCGTCTTTTTACCTTTCTGCTGTTGCATTTATTGTATTTATTACTACATTGTTTATAAAAGAGACTAAAAACAAACCACTTTATTAAGGAGTTGTATATGGCTAAGGTTGTAAAATTTAACTTTGAAGATTTACAAGAAAATACTACAACAGAAGATAAACAGCAGGAAACTCCTCAGCAAGATGAAAAAGATCTTATAAGACAAGCTTTAGAAGACCATGTACTTTCAAACTTTGCCGTAAAAACTATACTAGGAATGAACTTTGTATATAAAGTCAATAAAAACGACGTAGGAGTTATAGGACAACTTGCTTACGAGCACAAAAGAAGACCTGGGGTGTTTGTTGCAGATTACATAGCAAAAGGATATAAACAAAAAGACAAGTATATAATAGACAGTCTTGCATTTGAACTAGGAGAACCAGAATTTTATAAACAGATCTTTAACATTCTAAAAGCTAAAAAGGCTCTTCCAGAGTTATAAGGTACACTTACAGATACTAACTGGTAAACAAATGTAATCAAAAGATTATAAAAAATTGTTTACCAGTGTTCTCTTGCAGTGTACCCGTAATGGCCTTCTACCTGCTATCTCTAATAAAGACTCGCAGGTTACTTTTGAAATTAAGTTAAGTGTTAATCTTATCGGCCTCGAAAGTTTGTCTATTAGTGTTTCCTCGTCTATTAGAGGCTTTGCCTCTTTCCTTAATATGTTATAACTCC
Source organism: Sulfurihydrogenibium subterraneum DSM 15120 (assembly GCF_000619805.1). Classification (NCBI taxonomy): domain Bacteria; kingdom Pseudomonadati; phylum Aquificota; class Aquificia; order Aquificales; family Hydrogenothermaceae; genus Sulfurihydrogenibium; species Sulfurihydrogenibium subterraneum. The sequence goes on from NZ_JHUV01000009.1 coordinate 143,349, forward strand.
CTACTGCATTTGCGTTAAATACTTTATTCGTTATGTTATCTTTATATAGCCCTCTTTTTATTCTTATTCCGTTATAAAGTTGGTTTAATTTCTCTTTTAACTGCTTTAAAATTCCTTCATTCCCTTCCGTTTTTGCTTTTAAATACTCTTTCCCTGTTTCTAATACTTTGTGTAAATCTGCAAATGGTGATGTCTTACTTGTAAATTCTTCTGCTACTTCTGTTAATTTTACTCCGTATTCTTCTAATTTATATTTTAACTGATTTATTAGCTTTCTAAAAGGTATGTTTACAAAGTTTTGGTTTGTTTTTGTGCTGAGGTTTATTCCGTTTTTACTTTCTGTTGCTCCTTTTCCTATATAGACTTCTTTATGTCCTGTTTCATTTAAAAAGTCTGTTATTTTTCTTGTTATCTTATGGAATGTATCTGTTATCCATCTGTTTCTGTATGCTGATAATTCTTTTTGTTTTTTTATTAGTAGTTTCTTTTCTTTCTCTAAGGCTGTTGTATCTAAATTGTCTTTTTGTAGTTTGTTTATCTGGTTTTGAATGTTATCTATTTTTGATTGCAGTTTTGCTTTTTCTTTGTTATACCACTGATTTATTGATTTTATTTCTTTGCCTGATACTATTATTGTCTGTAATTCTTTGTTTGTTGAAAAGAGTGTTATTAGATTATCAAGTCCTAAATCTATTCCTGCTATGTGTGTTTTTTCTTGATTAGAGTTAATTTGTGTTTCTGGTATTGTGTAAACTATATCCACGTATATATCGCTTGCTATAAACTTTATTCTTGCTGATTTTATTTCATAGTTAAAGTCTTTTGGTAATTTTACTTTTAGATACTGTTTTTCTTCTTTATTATTTGTTAGTGTTATTAGTAGATGTTTTCCTTTTTCTTCTTCTAATACTTTAAATGTGTTTACATTAAGTTCTGCTGTAAATGATGGAATGTCTTTTAATTTTTTAGCTTTTGGTGGTCTTGGAATTGCATTGAAGGAATTTGAATTTTCTTTATATTTTTGTATGCTTTTGAAAAAACTTTTGTAGTCTTTTATAAGTTGTCTTATTAGTGTTTGGACTGTGTAGTTGTTTTTTATTTTTTGTTTTTGTTTTATTAGTTTATCTTGAAAATCTTTTAGCTGGTTTACTTTCTCTATATTATCTGTAATAGTTTTAAATTCTTTAAGTTTTTCTATGAAATTCTCTTTACTTTCTCTTGGTTTATAACCTTTATTATTTACAAGTGCATACAGATAACTCTCATTTAGTATCCATCTTCCGTAGTTTTGTTGATATATTTTGTTGAAGATAATAAGCAGGTTTCTAAATTGCGCTAATGAGTATAGAAGGTTTGATATTTTTTCTTTTCTCTGTTTTCCGCTTATCCTGATGCTTAGTATTCTTTTTGCTGTTTTATTTAATTGCATTTAATATTTTTTTTGCTTTTATTTGTATAATCATATAATTTTTTGATATAATTTGTCAATAAGTTTTAAGAAACTATAGGCTATATATTCACTAAAAAGAGAGGTTTAAAAATGGCACTACCAACATTAAGAATAGGAAAATATGAGATAGAGTATCCTATAATACAAGGAGGTATGGGAGTAGGTATATCTTGGGAGAACTTAGCTGGAAACGTAAGCAAAAATGGCTGTCTTGGTGTTGTATCCTCTGTTGGAACAGGTTATAGACATCCTAACTACGTTAAATTAAAAGATGGAAGACCTGTAGGTAGTAAGTATATACACAATAAAGAAGCTCTGACAAAAATAATAAAAGATGCTAAAGAGATTGCAGGTGGAGAAAAAGCTGTAATAGGTGTTAACATACTTTGTGCAATTACAGACTATGACAGAGTTGTTAGAGATTCAATTGAAGCAGGAGCAAACATTATTATATCTGGAGCAGGACTTCCACTTAGACTGCCAGAATACGCTGAAGGGTCAGACGCTGCATTAGTACCAATAGTATCATCTGCAAGGGCATTAAGAGTGATATGTAAACACTGGAAGAAAAAATACAACAGACTACCTGATGCAGTAGTTTTAGAAGGACCTTTATCTGGTGGACACCAAGGTATCCCTTACGAAGACTGTTTTAAACCTGAATACCAACTGGAAAACCTACTACCAGAAGTTTTAAAAGAGAGAGACATGTGGGGAGACTTTCCCGTTATAGTGGCCGGTGGTATATGGAGTAAAGAAGATATTGAGTGGTACATTTCTCAAGGTGCAGCTGGTGTTCAGATGGGAACAAGGTTTGTAGGTACATACGAATGTGATGCTTCTATGGAGTTTAAAAAAGTTATAATAAACGCGAAAAAGGAAGATATTGTTCTTTTAAAATCTCCTGTTGGATATCCTGCAAGAGGGATAGTTACAAAGCTGATTAAAGATATAGAGAATGGTACAGCTCCAGAGGTTAAATGTGCTTCTAACTGTGTAGTTCCTTGCAACCACGGAGAAGAGGCTAAAAAAGTAGGCTACTGTATAGCAGATAGGCTGGGAGATGCCTACCTTGGAAGGGTAGAAACAGGACTATTCTTTTCAGGTGCAAACGGCTATAGGATAAAAAGGCTCGTATCTGTAAAAGACCTTATAAGAGAATTGGTGGAAGGTATTCCTTCTGGGCAGGAAATTCCAGAAGAAATAGAATTAGTAAAAACTTAAAAATGGTAAAAGGGTGGAGGCTTTACTTACAGGTTGGATTGTATACTTTGGAGTATTTTATCTAACTAAGCATAGAGAAGTTAAATATGAATCTGTTTTTTATACAATCATAGCTTTTTTTGTTTCATTATTAGAGTTATACCTTTATTATAAAACGTACGCTTTTACTTTATTTCCATTTATAATTTTTTTACTTGCCGTTTCCCTTTTTAATCCAAATAAAAAAAGATACATTATTTTGTTTTTTTACTATTTCTTGTTATCTGGATTTAGTTTTTACTTTTCTAATGTTAGAGATTTATTAGTTTCGATGAGTTATTTACCACTATTTACGTTCTCTCTAACATCAAATAGACAAACAGTTATTTTTTATACATTATCTATTTTTTTATCTTTCATATCTTACTTTAATGAATTTTTATCGTTAGGATTAATATTAGTATTTATTTCTTTTTATAACATTCTTAATTATCTATCAAAAATTGAAGACGAAAAAGAGAGTTTTAAAATTTCAGTTGCAAAAACGATAGATAGTGAGATAAAAAGAGAGTTTGAAAAGTTAGAGTTTAAACTTCAAACAGCTTATAAAAAGTTAAAAGAACTTTTTAAATTAAGTATTTTTACAGTTAAAGAACTTTCGTCCTCAGATATGGCAAATAAGATAGTTGAGGGGCTTGTTAATATGGGCTACAGTGGGACTTTTGTAAAACTTACAAAGGAAGGTATTCAAAAAAAAGAAGGATTTTTTCCAAACTACAAAATTTACGTCAATTCTGATGAATATTCTGTAGCTCTTTATGACGATAACAAAGTTGTTTTAATTCCTTTAACAAGTGAAAATCAAAATTTGGGGATGATAGGAGTTTACTCTAAGATCCCCCTTACTGCTGAAGAGGTAGAATTTTTAATCACTTATGCTAACACTATATCAACATCTATTGCAAAAACTAACTTTCTTTTAGAAAAAATTAAATTGAGAGATTTAGTACAAAAAACTATAGAATCTATAGATTTAGGAATTATTGTTTTAAATAAGGAATTTAATATAGAACTTATCAACAAATCAGCCAAAATCTTACTTAGGGAAGATGAAGAATCTGAAAATTTCTTTGGACATTTTACTATTTTAAAAAATATGGAGAATGAATTTAAAGAAGTTATAAACTCAAAAAAGAGTTTTGAGAAAAAAATAACAATTTCAGAAAATCCAAAAAAAATTTGGGAAATAAAAGCTTTTCCAATTTTAACTCAAGAAGAAACTATCGAAAATATTGTTATAATTATAGAAGATATTACAGAAAAAGTAGAAATGGAAAATCAAATACTACAGTCTGAAAAGTTGGCAGTCATTGGAAGATTGGTTGCAAGTATATCCCATGAAGTTAAAAATCCTTTATCTATAATAAACCAGAGCGCGTATTCGTTAAAGAGAAAAATTAACAAAGCTTGTAAAGAAAACATTGATGATCTTTTAGGACCGATTGATAGGATAGAAAGAAATGTTCATAGGGCAAACGATATAGTTGAAAGGTTGCTGAATTTTACTAAACCTTATTATTCCAAAGTCGAAACTATAACTTTGAAGGAAGTTCTAGAAGAAGCAATAAAATTATCCTTTTTGCAAGCCAAAAGATCCGATATTTCAATTTCTAAAAGATTGACTAATGCTTATATTAAAGGTGATAAAAATGCTTTAGTTCAGTTATTTATAAATATTTTAATAAATGCAATAGAATCTATAAAGAACAAAGGTTCTATAATTATAAAAACTTATAAGAATAAAAAAGATGGTAAAGTCATAATTAAAATAAAGGATACGGGAATAGGGATTCCTTCAGAATACTTGGATAAAATTTTTGAACCATTTTTTACAACAAAAGAAAGTGGTACAGGACTTGGTCTTGCTGTCGCTTATAGAATTGTAGAAAGCCACGGTGGTAAAATATACGTTGAAAGCGAGGAAGGGAAAGGCACAGAATTTACAGTAGAACTACCTTTGTATAGAGAGGGAGATGATGGAAAGTAAAGGCTACATACTTTTAGTAGATGACGAAGAAGACATTTTGTTGTCATTTAAAGAGATTCTTGAAGATGAAGGCTATAAAGTTGACATATCTCCAGACCCAAAAAAAGCTATTGAAATGGTGAAACAGAACGATTACGACCTTATAATATCAGACCTTAAAATGCCACAAATGACTGGCGACGAATTTTTAAAAGAGATAAGAAAATTTAATGACATCTCCAGTTTCATAGTTTTAACCGCTTACGGAACAGTTGATACAGCTGTAGATTGTATGAAACATGGTGCGTTTGATTACATATCAAAACCTATCGATTTTAACGATGAAAGAACTTGGAACATGATAAAGGAAGCTATAGAACTTTCTAAATCTAAGAAAAATACTATTTTTTACAAAAACTATTTGGCTACTCTAAAAAACTCTTCTGATATAGAAAATATAATTACTGTAAACCCCTTAATGAAAGAGATTTTAGAGTATTTGAAAAAAATTGCTAACTTTGACTTTACAGTTTTGATATACGGTGAAAGTGGTGTAGGTAAAGAGTTATTTGCGAAGGCTATACATAATTTAAGTAATAGAAGAAACAAAATATTTTTACCTATAAACTGTGCAACTATTTCTAAAGATGTTATGGAATCTGAATTTTTTGGCGTTAAAAAAGGCGTTTTTACTGGAGCTGACACAGACAGAGCAGGTATATTAGAGATGGCAGATGGAGGAACTGTCTTCTTAGATGAAATATCAGAGATGCCTTTAGACCTTCAAGCTAAATTTTTAAGATTTTTACAAGAAAAAGAAGTAAGGAGAATAGGAGATACAGTTTCTAAAAAGGTTGACGTTAGAGTGATAGCAGCTACAAACAAAGACCTAAAACAACTTGTAAAAGAAGGGAAATTCAGAGAAGACCTTTACTACAGACTAGAAGGAATAAAGATAGAGATACCACCTTTAAGAGAGAGAAAGGAAGATATTCCTATTTTGGCCTACCACTTTTTAGAAGAGTTCAACAAAAATTATCAAACAAATATAAAAGGATTTACACAAGAAGCTTTACAACTTCTTGTTAACTATCACTGGGAAGGAAATGTTCGTCAACTTGAAAACGTTGTAAGGGAAGCTTGTATAATCGCCCTTGCAAAAAAAGAATACATAGATGCTTCCTGTTTACCTTCCTACATATCAGGGCAGGATAACAGTAAAGCTATGATTTTTGATTACAACTTGGCAAAAAAGTTAAACGACCAGACCTTTACAACTAAGTATTTAAAAAATCTTCTTGCTTTCACAAAAGGAAATATTTCCAGAGCCGCAAGACTTGCAAATATAGAGAGACAGTCTTTACAAAAACTTCTTAAAAAGTACGGTGTAGACCCTTCAGAGTTTAGAAAAGAGTGATTATTTATCTAAGAATATTTTAGAACCTGTAGTACCTCTTTGACCTTGGTACTTTCCTCTGTAAGGCTTCTCGGCTTTATCTACCATTTGAGCAAAAACCAGCTGACATATTCTCATCTCTGGGTATATCTTTATAGGGACAGAGTTTGCATTGTAAAATTCAAGGGTAATAGTTCCTTCAAACCCTGCATCTACCCATCCAGCATTTTCTATAAAAAGTCCAAGCCTGCCTAAAGAAGACCTTCCCTCTACAAAAGCAGTTATAAAATCTGGAAGTTTTATATACTCTATAGTTGTTGCTAAGACAAACTGTTTAGGTTTTATTATAAAACCTTCTGTAGAAGCTTCCTCTTTTACCAATCTGTTTGAAAAATAAGGGTCTTTTACATCTAAAACGTCAATATCTTCTGGATAAACTAAAAAGTCGTATCCAAGTCTTAAATCTACAGAAGATGGTTGTATCTGAACATCATCAAGAGGGTCTATAACAAGTAAGCCTTCACTTATATACTTTCTTATGGTCTTGTCATTTAAAATCATTGTATTATATTATAGCAAAATTTTTTTATAAAAGAGGTGTTTAAGTTGACTATTTATCTAAATCTTAAAGAAGAGCTTAAAAGAGAGCCTTTTAAAGAAATAGATTTAAAAATTCCTTTAAAAGATTTAGACTTACCAGAAAATTATTATCCTGAAGATAAAGACTTAGACATTAAACTACATCTTTTAAAAGACAAAGATGGATACGTAATTACGATAACTTTAAACACAACTATAAATATGAGTTGTGATAGATGTTTAACAGTTTTTCCTCAAAAGTTTGACTTTACAGAAAGTATAGTATTTACAAAAAATTTAGATAAACATCAAGAACTAACTGAAGAAGACCTATACTCTGAATACTTGGAAGATGAAGAAAAGTTTAACTTAAATGAGTTTGTTAGAGAAGAGATTATAGTTAACACACCTATGAAAGTGTTATGTAGTGAAGATTGTAAAGGTTTATGTCCTTACTGTGGTATTAACAAAAACGAAGAATCTTGCGATTGTGAAATTAAGATGAGAAGAAAAGAATCTCCTTTTGCAAAACTTCAAAAACTTCTAAAGTAATCTGGTATAATATTTGCTTTAATTTTGAAAAAGGAGGTTTTTTAGATATGGCAGTACCAAAGAGGAAAAAATCAAAAGCTAAAACAGCAATGAGAAGAGCACAGTGGAAACTATCATTACCAGGCTTATCTTTATGCCCTGAGTGTGGACAGCCAAAAGCTCCCCACAGAGTTTGCCCTCACTGTGGATACTACAAAAATAAAGAGGTAATTGAGGTCGTATAAGTGTATATAGCCCTTGATGCAATGGGAGGAGACTACGCTCCTCTCTGTAATATAAAAGGTGCGATAGAATTTGCAAAAGAGTATAAAATAGGAGTTTACTTAGTAGGGAATGAAGAAATCCTAAAACAAGAAATCAAAAAACATAATCTATCAATAGAAAATCTACCTATAGAAATTATCAATGCTCCTGAAGTTATAGAGATGCACGAAGCTCCTTCTGTAGCTCTAAGAAAAAAAAGAAACTCTTCAATGCATGTAGCCGGTAAACTTGTAAGAGAAGAGAAAGCTTCTGCTTTTGTTTCAGCAGGAAATACTGGCGCAGCTATGAGTGTAGGAAAGTTTATAATTGGAGCTGCTGAAGGAATAGAAAGACCCGGAATTGCAGTTGCTTTCCCGAATAAAAAAGGTGGAAGAACTGTTTTAATAGATGTAGGAGCAAATGTTGACAGCAGACCAAGACATCTTCTTTACTTTGCAGTGATGGGACATACATATGTAAAAGAGATACTAAAAACCTCTGATAATCCTCGTGTAGGAATACTAAGCATAGGAGAGGAAGAAGGAAAAGGAAACGAACTTGTGAAAGATACATATCCACTTCTTAAAATGACAAATTTAAACTTTGTAGGTAATGCAGAAGGGAGAGACATTTTTACTGGAGATTTTGACGTTATTGTGTGTGATGGATTTGTAGGAAATGTAGTTTTAAAAACCAGTGAAAGCCTTGGAATGATAATTCTTGAAATGATTAAAGAAGAAGTAGAAAAAAGTTTAGTCTCTAAGATAGGAGCTGCTCTTATGCTACCTGCTTTAAGAAGATTTAAAAAGAAAGCAGATTTCGCAGAATACGGAGGGGCCCCTCTTTTAGGGACTAAAGGAACATGTATAATAACCCACGGAAGAGCTGACGAGAGAGCTATAAAAAATGCTTTAAAATTTGCATCTGAATTTGTGAATCACGACTTTAACAAAAAGTTATTAGATAATATAAATCTACTACTTCCAGAAGAGTTAAGAAAATCCAAAGAAGATGATTTAAATGGAGATTTAAATGGGCAGTAAAATAACTGGCCTTGGAATGTACGTTCCAGAAAGAGTCTTAACAAACTTTGATTTAGAAAAAATATTGGATACATCAGACGAATGGATTACAACAAGAACAGGTATAAAAGAAAGGCATATAGCTGATGAGTGGGTAAAGGCAAGTGATTTAGCATTACATTCATCAAAAGAAGCTATAGAGATGGCTGGAATATCTCCAAAAGATATTGACGTTATTTTAGTTGCAACATCTACCCCTGATATGATATTCCCATCAACAGCCTGTTTTCTATCTGATAAGTTAGGATGTAAAAATCCAATGGCTTTTGACTTTTCAGCTGCTTGTAGTGGGTTTATATATGGTCTTACTATAGCTGATAGTTTTATAAAATCTGGAAAAGCAAATCACATTTTAGTTGTAGGAAGTGAAGTTTTTTCTAAGATAATAGATTGGTCTGATAGAACTACTGCAGTACTTTTTGGAGATGGGTCGGGAGCGATTGTTTTGTCTAAATCCAATGATAGTAGTGATATACTTTCTACAGTTATGAAATCTGAAGGTTCTCACTGGCAATTGCTTCACTGTCAAGTTGGTGAAAAACTGAGAATGCAAGGAAGAGAAACGTTTAAACATGCTATAAAATCTATGGAGCAAGCTTGTAATAAAGCTTTAGCCAAGGCTGGATTAACAAAAGATGATATAAAACTTGTAATACCTCATCAAGCAAATATTAGAATAATAGATGCATTGGCAGAAAAGTTAGAAATTCCAAAAGAAAAAGTTTACGTTAATATTCATAAGTATGGAAATACAAGTGCAGCCTCTATACCTATTGCTATGTATGAGGCTTATAAAGAAGGAAAAATAAATAGAGATGATTATATTCTTTTAACTGCCTTTGGTGGCGGTTTAACGTGGGGAGCTGTAGTTATAAGATTTTAAAACTCTATATTCTTTTCAAAATCTTCTGGTTTTAGAGAGTCTATCCACTCTTTTATATCTTCTTCTTCTAAATCTATTTCTTTATTTCCATTTTTTACCTGGTTTAAGACTTCTTGGGATACGTATATCGGACTTCCTGACCTTAAGGCTATGTTCACAGCATCACTTGGTCTTGCATCTACTTCAACTATATTTCCGTTTGCATCTTTCAGAATTATTGAAGCGTAGAACGTATTATCCTTTACAGTATGTATATTTACTTTTTCCACTGTTGAAGATAAAGATTCTATTAGTGTTGTTATTAAATCGTACGTTAATGGTCTTGGGTAGGTCATACACTCTAAATACATAGCTATCGAGTTTGCTTCAAAAACTCCTATCCAGATAGTAAGAATATCGTTGGTTTCTTTCCCTTTTAGCACTAAAACAGGCATGTTTGTAATTGGGTCTAAAGTGATTCCTTGTACGTCCATTTCTACCATCATTTTAATCGCCTCCGTTTATTCTTCCTTCTAAAGAAAATCTATTTACTTTTTCAATTTTTACATTTACAATTTGTCCAATATAATCCTGTGGACCTTCTACGTGGACTAACTTGTTAGTCCTTGTTCTTCCAGTTAATTTTCCTTCTTCGTTTATCTCTTCTATTAAGACTTCTACCGTTTTTCCTTCGTAAGATAAATTCTTCTTAAAAGTTATATCTTTTTGTATGTTTATCAAGTCGTTTAGCCATTTTGATACTGTTTCTGGTGATTCTGTCATAGGCATATCAGCTGCTGGCGTTCCTGGCCTTGGTGAGTATTTAAATGCAAACACTTGGTTGTACTCTACTTCTTTTATAACTTTAACGGTTTCAAGGTAATCTTCGTAAGTTTCTCCTGGAAATCCTACGATTATGTCAGTAGAAAGAGCTATGTCAGGAATGTACTTTTTAAGTAGCTCAATCTTTTGAAGATACTCTTTTTGTGTGTAGCCTCTATCCATTGCTTGTAGTATTTTATCAGACCCTGCCTGTATAGGAAGGTGAAGAGCTTCACATACTTGTGGTAGGTCTGCCATTACTTTTATCGTGTCTTCGTCTAAGTCTCTTGGGTGTCCTGTGGTAAATCTTATTCTTTCTACATCTGGAACGCTGGCTACAGCTTGCAAGAGCTCCCAGAATTTAACGTCTCCTAAGTCTTTACCGTATGCCGTTACGTTTTGACCTATTAAATGAATCTCTTTAACGCCATCTTCTACTAAAAATTGGACTTCTCTTAAAATGTCTCCTATTCTACGGCTTCTTTCTCTTCCTCTTGTTGTAGGAACTATACAGTAAGTACACTTTTTATCACATCCTCTTATAACAGTTACAAAAGCTGTGTATTTATTTTCTCTGACCGTTGGAAACTGGTCTAAAAGATTTTCGTTTTCGTCTATCTCTTCAAGTATTTCAACTGCTTTGTTTCCAGATTTTGCTTCTTCAAGGAGCTGTGGTAGATGGTGTATGTTTGTTGTTCCAAAAACCATATCTATAAAAGGAGCTTTTTGTAGTATCTCGTAGCCTGCTCTCTGGGCTAAGCATCCACAAACGCCAATAACTGCGTTTGGTTTATCTTTTTTTATTTTTTTAAACTCTCCTAAAGCGGATAAAACTTTTTGGTCTGGTTTTTCTCTTACAGAGCAGGTATTTACTAAAATGACGTCTGCATCTTTCCAGTCTTCTGCTGGCTCATAACCTAATGTTTTTAATATACCTGCCATCTTTTCAGAGTCGTTAACGTTCATCTGACAGCCAAAAGTTCTTATGTAATACTTCATTCCTTACCTCTTATTTGTTTTCAAAAACTCTTTTGTATATATAATCAATATTCTTTAAAAATTCATCAACATTAAAAATTTTGTCTATTTCTTCTTTTGTCAAGCGTGAATTAACATCAGGGTCTTGTAAGAGGGTATCCTTAAACATTAGTCCTTCTGTATCCCAAGCTTTCATAGCGTTTCTCTGGACTATATCGTAAGCTTCGTCTCTTGATAGTCCTTTTTCTACCAGTGCAACCAATACTTTTGATGAGAAGTATAAACCTTTTGATTTATCCATATTTTTTCTCATGTTTTCAGGATAGACAACTAAGTCTTTTAAAACATTTTTTGTAAGGTGTAGTATGTAATCAAGGGCTATGGCAGTATCAGGCATAATAACTCTTTCAACTGATGAGTGGGATATATCTCTTTCGTGCCATAGGGCTATATCTTCCATTGCTGGAATTGCGTTTGCCCTTATTACTCTTGCAAGTCCTGTAATTCTCTCACAGGTTATAGGATTTTTCTTGTGAGGCATTGCGGAAGAGCCTCTTTGTCCTTTTTTAAATGGTTCTTGAGCTTCTAAAACTTCAGTCCTTTGTAAGTGTCTTATCTCAACTGCTATTTTTTCTAATGAAGAAGCTGTTATTGCCATAGCCGTCATAAACTCTGCATGTCTATCTCTTTGTATAACCTGATTTGCAACAGGCTCAGGTTTTAGTCCAAGCTCTGCAAGGGTAAGTTCTTCAAGTTGTGGTGGAATGTTTGAATAGGTTCCAACAGCTCCTGAAATTGTTCCTACTGACACTACTTCCCTTGCATTTTCAAGTCTTCTTTTATTTCTTTTAAACTCTTCATACCACAGGGCAAACTTTAAGCCGAAAACCATTGGTTCAGCGTGAACTCCGTGAGTCCTTCCCATCATAACAGTATCTTTGTATTTAAATGCATTTTCTTTAAGTATCTCTAAAAGCTCGTCAACACTTTCTATAAGTAGGTCTAAAGCTTCTCTCATAACAAGGGCTAAAGCTGTATCTATAACATCCGAGGAAGTAAGTCCAAGGTGTATGTACCTTCCGTTTTCTCCTACCTGTTGGGCTACAGCTGTTACGAATGCTAAAACGTCGTGGTTGTATATTTTGTCAAGCTCGTGTATCTTTTCTACTGTTTGGTCATCTATATGAGTCTTTTCTATAATTTCTTTTAAAGCATCGTCTGGGATTTTCCCCATTTTATTCCAAGCCTTACAAACGGCTATCTCTACATCAAGCCATTTTTGAAATTTATTTTTTTCGCTCCATATATAACCCATCTGTTCTCTTGTGTATCTTTTTATCATGAGAGCTCCTCTTTTAGTATTTTGTTAACAAGTTGTGGATTTGCTTTTCCTTTTGTTTCTTTCATTATTTGACCTACTAAAAATCCTAATATTTTTTCGTTTCCTGATTTGTATTTTTCTACTTCTGCTGGGTGTTTTTCTAAGACTGCTTTTACTATAGACCTGATTTCATCTTCGTTTGATATTTGTTTTAAACCCTTTTCTTCTACTATACTTTTTGGTGATTTTCCTGTTTCAAAGGCAATGTCAAAGACTTCTTTTGCTATCTTTCCTGATATTGTTCCATCTGCTATGAGAGATATAAGCTCTGCAAAACTAACAGGTGAAATAGGTGAATTTTCTATTTCTATACCTTTTTCGTTTAATCTTCCAAGTAGTTCGTTTAGAATCCAGTTTGAGACTAATTTTGGATTTTGTGAAAAGTGTTTAATTACTTCTTCAAAGTAGTTTGCAAGATTTTTATCTGACGTTAAAACTTCTGCATCATAAGGTGGAAGGTTAAAGGATTGAATGTATCTGTGATACTTTTGGTCTGGGAGCTCTGGAAGGGATTTTTTTATCTCTTCTATCTGGGAATCTTTTAAGACTATTGGTAGTAGGTCTGGGTCTGGGAAGTATCTGTAGTCGTGTGCCTCTTCTTTTGTTCTCATTGTGTAGGTTTTACCTGAATCTGGGTCAAAGAGTCTTGTCTCTTGGATTATTTTTTCTCCTTTTTTTAGGAGTTTTGCCTGTCTTTCTATTTCGTATTCAATGGCTTTTACTATAAATCTAAATGAGTTTATGTTTTTAAGTTCTACTTTTGTTCCAAGTTGGCTTGCGCCTTTTGGTTTTAGTGATATGTTAACGTCACATCTAAGCTGTCCTTTTTCCATATCAGCTTCTGATACGCCTATGTATCTCATTATGTTTCTTAGTTTTTCTAAATACTTCCTTGCCTCTTCAGCTGAAGATATATCTGGCTCGGTAACTATTTCCATTAAAGGAGTTCCAGCTCTGTTTAAATCTACGTAGGATTTGCTACCTTCGTGTATGGTTTTTCCTGCATCTTCTTCTATATGAAGTCTGTGGATTCTTATCTTTTTAAACTCATCTTCTAACTTTATCTCTATGTAGCCATCTGTTGCTAAGGGTTTGTCATACTGAGATATTTGATAACCTTTTGGAAGGTCAGGATAAAAGTAATTTTTCCTTGCCATTATTGAAAGGTTGTGGACTTTACAATTTAAGGCTAAAGCTGCTTTTACAGCATACTCAATGGCTGTTTTGTTTATTACAGGTAAGCTACCAGGGTGGGCAAGGCATACAGGACATATGTTTGTGTTAGGTGGAGCTCCATACTCTACCTTACATCCACAAAACATTTTTGTTTTTGTGTTCATCTGGACGTGGGTTTCAAGACCTATAACTACGTCAAACTCTTTTTCTAAAGCTACAGCTGACTCCATCTTTTTACCTCTTTATAGATTATTTTTTTCCAGAAAGTGGAGCTTTAAGGTTTTTTATAGCTCTCTCTGATGCAAATTTGTATCTTATGTCTTGTTTTGCTAATTTTTCTAACTCTGCTTTAATCTGTTTTTCAGCTTCATCACTAGCGTTTTTATAGCCAAGGACGTAGGCAACTATGGCTATTAGTGCAAAGCCAAAAAACTCAACTATTTTCCCTAAAACTGTAGATGTTGATTGTAAAAATAAACCTCCAACTGCCATTATTATTCCAGCTGCAAGAATAAACTTCCAGTATTTTAAGATAGTTTCTCCAAGCATAATAACTCCTTGTGGTGAAAATTTTTTAATATTATACTTGAATTTTTTATAAGATTGGAGTATATTATAAATCTGCTTACGGAGGAGTGGCTGAGTGGACGAAAGCGGGTGATTTGAAATCACTTGAGGGTTGACAGCCCTCCGGGGGTTCGAATCCCTCCTCCTCCGCTTAACATTTACCTTGACAACCGAATAGGTTTTAATCCCACTTAAGTTTTTGATAATCTGGTAAAATTAACTTATTAATAACAATTATTATTAAGTTTTGCATCGTGATAACAGAAAATATATTATTGTAATAATCAAGTAGTGATAAGGGTGAAAGTGGGAATATAATAGAAAATATATTTGCATTATGTGAGGTTTGATGCAATTAACCTCAATTTGTGAGCGGTTAACGAAAATAAAAACTGCCAGCAAACCAGTATCATTACTTGATTATTTAAAATTTTTTATTTTTAAAAATTAACGGGTTTTGTCTGAACTATGTGGGATAGAAAGGAAAATCAAAAAAATAGCTGAAGAAGAGCTACAAGCTGGTTTTGTCTGAACTATGTGGGATAGAAAGTTGAAGCTGCTTTGTTAACAACTTCTGCTTTTATTACGTTTTGTCTGAACTATGTGGGATAGAAAGGAACATTTTTTTATTATTTTCTTTTTTATTTTTTCTAGTTTTGTCTGAACTATGTGGGATAGAAAGACGAGTGCTGTTATTATAGCACCCGCATAAGGAAAAAGTTTTGTCTGAACTATGTGGGATAGAAAGTTTCTAACATGACATCATCAATCTCAAAATATTTTTTGGTTTTGTCTGAACTATGTGGGATAGAAAGTCATCGTATTGAGAGGTAAATTTTATCACTGGGACTAAGTTTTGTCTGAACTATGTGGGATAGAAAGTAATTCTCCCTGCCACGAATGACTGCACTGATACCTGTTTTGTCTGAACTATGTGGGATAGAAAGGTTTTTCTTCTGGGTTGTAGTATTTCCTGTATTCCTGTTTTGTCTGAACTATGTGGGATAGGTTTAATTACAATTTTTAAACAGAGAGCTTATAAAAACGATTATGATATCGTTTATAGTTTCTAAAAACTTATTGACAAATCATATCGAAAGATTATATAATTATGTATATGAAAGCAAAAGAATATTAAAAGTTTTAAGAATAAGTAGAATAACATAATTAATGAAAGAGGCAAAGCCTCTAAGGACGGTAAGATTAACGCTTAACTTAATTTGAAAAGTAACCTGCGAGTCTCTATTAGAGATAGCAGGTAGAAGGCCATTACGGGTACACTGCAAGATAGCTTTGTTTACCAGTTAGTATCTGTAAGTGTACCTTGAATGATGAAAAATAGAGTGTATAAGTTTTACACTATCAAGGAAGCTGTAAGAAATCTCTAGCTAATTTTAAATAAGTTTAAACCCAAAACAATGATTATCATTACAATAATAGAAGCTATAAGTAAGATTTTTAGTTTTCGATTTTCTGCTTTCACTTCATTTAATTTTTTTCTTACAGGCGAAAAACTGCTTTGACCTCCTCTAACATCTTTTTTCTCTCTTCATCTGATACGTATGGTACAGCATAAAATATTTTGTGCTGAATAACTTTCATTCCGCAGAAGGTAAATATTCCACCTATTGTCTTTTTCAAACATTCTGACATTCCAGTAGATACAGCTGTATTTTCATCTTCTCCCATAGTATTGAAAATAATTACTTTTTTGTCAGTTAGAAGTGGTTTTATTTCGCCGTTTTCTTCAGCGTAAGCAAAACCGTAAGAAAAAACTCTATCTATGTATCCTTTTAGTATAGCTGGCATTGAGTACCACCATATTGGATGAATTACAACTAGTGTATCAGCATTTTTTACAAGGGTTTGTTGATGTTTAACATCGTCTAAAACTTTGCTTTGCATTATAGCTTCAAAGCCTTGAGGTTTTAACACTGGGTCAAAGTTTATTTGGTACAAATCTACAGTTTCAAAGCTTTTTCCTGCATTTTTTAAAGTTTCTTCAATAGTACTTTTTATAGCAGAGTTAAAACTCTTTGGATTTGGATGAGCGTAGATTATAAGATAATCCATGTGAAACCTCCTTTGTGAGAATTTATTTTTGCTTAAAATCTAATATTGCATAAGTTCATGTTGCATATGCGACAAGTTCATCGTTAAAAGTTATCTCTACTACTGCAAAAGCAACACTTTTACCGATTTTTAAAACTTTACCAATAGCTTTTAAAGTGCCTTTCTTTGCAGGTGCATGTTTAAGGCTCTCCCTGTTAGATATAAATCCTAAAATTTCAAATATCACTCCCATCATCGTTAAAGCTATTGCAAAATGCACTGTAGGTGGATGTAGCTCTGTCATTGTTATTCCCCCTTATAATAACTTTCATCTTTAAACTTTACTTTTAAATGAGTTCCATCACAGAAAGGCTTATTTTTTGAGTTTCCACATCTACAGAGTGTAATTCTATTTCTTATCTGATAAATGTATCCTTTCGAGGATTCTATCGGTATTCCACCTTTTACCCATATAGCAGAACTAACCCCTTTTAGATTATCTTCTAAAATAGTTATCTCTTTTTCTAAATTAGGTTCAATGTAATTACCATTTTTATCCTTTAAAACTAATCTTCCTGAAGGACAGTTTGAAACTATTTGTAAAATATCTTCATACTTTTCCTTATTATTTGGTTCTTTTATGATATCCCATATTCCTTTTCCTTTTAGACAAAATCTTGCAGATGCACAAAGATACTTAATATCTAAAAGGTCTAAATCCTGTCCTTCAAATGTTTTGATATGCTCATCTTTAATCTCAATATCAGCTGTTTCTTCACCATCAAATCCTTGTTTATGTGAACCATTACAAAAAGGTTTGTTTTTTGATAGTCCACATCTACACAAAGCATAAGTTTCTTTTGTCTCAAATTTTTCCATTTTTTTCCAAGATTGAGGTATTATCATTTTATAGCTAATCATTTCTTCTCTGTATAGAGGAATATTACCTTCTACTAAATATGGACCATTTTTTAGAACTTTTATTTTCATTGATTAACTCCGGCTTTTGACTTAAGAATAAGAAGTGGTTATAGATTCTGATATATACTATGATTTAAGTCATAAAAAAGCCCTCAGATAGAGGGCTGTGAATGGTTTAGCTATTTTTTGATAGAAACTCTTTTATCTTTAGCTCCATCAAATCTTTAAGGTAAAGTTTTCTTCTTTTTAATCTTTCTTCTTCTGCTTCCAGCTCTGGATCAGGTGGAAAGTGTTTTTCAATTTTAGAAACTTTCCATTCTAAATCTTTGTGTTCTTCGTACCAGTGTTTAAACTCTTCGTCTGTTTCTAAAAGTTTTTGAATTGCTTCTTCCCTTGTCATAGCTTCACTCCTTTATTTAAAATTTTTTTAAGTGCCGTGTTCCCAGCTTGATAAATATTTTACCTGCTCAGGTGTTAATGTATCTATCTGTACTCCCATAGCTTGAAGTTTTAATCTTGCAACTTCAAAGTCGAGTTCATCTGGAACTTTATAAACAGTTTTTTCTAATTTATCTGCATTTTTATACACAAACTCTGCTGATAATGCTTGATTTGCAAAAGACATATCCATAACTTGTGCTGGATGTCCTTCTGCAGCTGCTAAGTTAACCAACCTTCCTTCTGCTAAAACGTAAATGTTTCTTCCATCTTTAAGGGTATACTCTTTAACATTTTCTCTTATATCTCTTGTTTTTACAGCCATTTCTTGTAATGCATTTAGGTTTATCTCTACGTCAAAATGTCCAGAGTTGCTGACGATGGCTCCGTCTCTCATAACTTCTAAGTGCTGTCTATCTATAACGTTTATATTTCCTGTCACTGTAACGAAAAAGTCTCCTATTTTTGCAGCTTCTATCATAGGCATTACTCTGTAGCCGTCCATCACAGCTTCTAACGCTTTAAGTGGGTCTACTTCTGTAATGATAACGTCGGCTCCCATACCTCTTGCTCTCATTGCTACACCTTTACCACACCAACCATACCCTGCAACTACAAACTTAGACCCTGCTATAAGTCTGTTAGTAGCTCTTAAAATACCGTCAATAGTTGACTGTCCAGTTCCGTATCTGTTGTCAAAAAGGTGTTTTGTGTATGCATCGTTTACCGCTATAACTGGGAATTTTAACACTTTTTCTTTTGCCATTGCTTTTAATCTGATTACACCTGTGGTTGTTTCTTCCGTTCCTCCGTAAACGTTTGACGCTAAATCTTGTCTTTCTTTGTGAAGCAGAGATATTAAATCAGCTCCATCGTCCATCGTAATGTTAGGTTTTTTGTCTAAAACTGCGTTTAGATGTTCGTAGTAAGTGTCTCTGTCTTCTCCATGAATAGCAAAAACTGGTATTTCAAAGTATTTAACCAATGCAGCTGCCACATCGTCTTGGGTTGAAAGAGGGTTTGAAGCTGTAAGGTATACATCAGCTCCACCTTCCTTTAAGGTTATCATAAGGTTTGCTGTTTCTGTAGTAACGTGAAGGCAAGCTCCAATTGTTATACCTTTTAAAGGTTTTTCTTTTTTAAATCTTTCCCTTATCTGCCTTAAAACAGGCATATCTTTTTCTGCCCACTGAATTCTCAGCAGTCCTTTATCAGCAAGAGAGATGTCTTTTATGTGGTAATCCATAAAGTCCTCCTTAATTTTGTTAAAAAATTATAACATGGCTTAAAAATGTCTAAAACCTCTGTTGTCTAACTTTTGAACTTTTCCTTGAGTTTTTAAGTAAACTCCTTCTCCTTCTTCTACGTATCCTATTTTTATTAAGTCTAAATCTTTATCGGAAGTTAAGGCAAGTTCGTACTCTTCTCCGCTATAAAAAATATACTCGTAAGGGTCTTTATTGTACTTTTGGCAAAACATTTTTAATCTTTCGTCAATTGGTAATTTTTCCTTTTCTATTACTATCTTTACTTTACTTTTTTCCGATATATGTCTTAAATCTGATACTAAACTATCGCTTACGTCTATACAGCTTGAAGATAGTTTTACTTTTTCTAAAAGGTCTATCCTTGCTTTTGGTTTGTAATGTTTTTGTATTAACTGTTTTTCAAACTCTTCATAACTATCTTTATTCATTAAGATAAGTTCTAATCCTGCTTTTGATAAACCTAAGTTTGAAGATATATAAACATACTCTCCTGCCTTTGCTTTGTCTCTTCCTATAAATCTATCTGTCTGTCCTACCATTGACATGTCTATCATGAGCTGTTTTGAAGAAGATACATTTCCACCTATTGTAAAAAATCCGTAGTAGTCTTGAGCTTCTTTAATGCCTTCGTAAACGCCTTTTATAAACTCGTAATTTAAATCTTTTGGTAGAGCAAGAGAGATTAAAGCCCATCTTGGTTTTCCACCACAAGAGACTATATCGCTTACATTTGAAGTAGAAAGCTTCCAACCTAAATCTTTTGGATTTATCTTCTCTTTAAGAAAGTGGGAGCCTTCCACTTGAATATCAACAGTAAAAAGTAAAAACTCACTTCCTACTTTAACACAGGCACAGTCATCGCCATAGCCTACAATAACATCTTGGTCGTTTATTGGTAAAATCCGATTTAACTTATCAATAAGCCCAAACTCGCCTAACTCTTGGATTTTCATTAAAACATAAGCCTCATAGCTTCTTTTACTTCTTCCATTGTTTTACTGGCTATTTCCCTTGCTTTTTCGTTTCCTTCAGCTATTATTCTATCAAGTAGCTGTCTGTCTTTTTCCAATTCTTTTCTTTTTTCTCTGATGGGGGACAAAAATTTGTTTATGTTTTCTGCAAGTATTTTTTTACACTCTATACATCCTATCTCTGCACTTCTACACTTTTGGTCTATCTGTTTTACTGTTTCCTCATCAGTAAAGTACTTGTGATAGCTAAATACATTACAGACCTCTGGTCTTCCGGGGATAGATTTTTTAACTCTCTGGGTGTCTGTTTTCATAGATAAAACTTTTTTGTTTAACTGCTGTTCATCTTCACTAAGGGCTATCGTGTTTCCGTAAGATTTAGACATCTTTCTTCCATCTGTTCCAAGCAGTTTTGAAGCTTCTGTAAGTAATGCTTTTGGTTCTACAAAAACAGGTTTGTAAAGGTGGTTAAACCTTCTTGCTATTTCTCTGGTTATTTCTATGTGAGGAAGCTGGTCTTCTCCTACAGGGACTGCTTGCGCTTTGTAGATGAGTATATCAGAAGCCATTAAAACTGGATAACCAAAAAATCCATAAGTATCTATATCTTTGCCTATATCTCCCTCTTTTAAATTAAATACTATCTCGTTTGATAGACTTTCATCTATAGATAGCTTTATCAAGCTTTCTTTAAGATATTCAAAATCTATTTCTTTTTTATGATAAAAACTTTCATAAACTATCTGTCTTACTGTATCTTCTTCTATTTTTATACCTTTTCCAAATAAAAAGTCTCTAACATACTGAAAAAATAGGTTAAATTTTAAATCTTTGTAAGATGGGTTTAGTTCAAGCCAGCTTTTAGGTGTTATCATTCCAAGAAGTAATGTTAGTTCTGCGTGCTGTTTTACAGCTGACTGGACAAAGATTGTGGCTTTTGACGGGTCTATTCCGCAGGATATCCAGTCTATAACAAGGTCGTATATATTTTCCTTTAAATCAGAGGTGTCTTTATACTTGTTTGTTAAAGCATGCCAATCTGCAACAAAGAAAAAACATTCATCACTGTTTTGAAGGTTAATCCAGTTTTTTATAACACCAAAGTAATGTCCAAGATGGAGCTTACCAGTTGGACGCATACCACTAACTATTCTCATAAAGCATCCTCCGATTTTTGTTATAATAATTTTACGATAAATTTGGAGGTTTTAAAATTGATAAGAGGAAAAGTTTGGAAATTTAGAGATGACGTAGATACAGACCAGATAATACCTGCAAGATACCTTGTTACAACAGACCCTAAAGAGCTTGCAAAACACGTTATGGAAGATGCAGACCCTACTTTTCCGTCAAAAGTGAAAGAAGGAGATATTTTGGTTGCAGGTAAAAACTTTGGTTGTGGTTCATCAAGGGAGCACGCTCCACTGGCTATAAAAGGAGCTGGCATATCAGCAGTAGTTGCAGAATCTTTTGCAAGAATATTTTTCAGAAATGCTATTAACTTAGGACTTTTGATAATAGAATCTCCAGAAGCTGCAAAAGAAGCTGACGAAGGAGATGTACTTGAAATAGATATAAACCAAGGTGTTATTAGAAACATTACCAAAGGAAAAGAGTATAAAATAAAACCACTTCCAGAAAACTTGCAAGCAATTTTAAAAACAGGTGGTTTAATGGAGTATGCAAAAGAAAGGATAAAGAATGCTTCATAATTTAGTTGTACCTGTAGACCTTACAGATACAGGTAAAAAAGCTTTAGAAGTAGCGGTTAAAATCTCAAAAGAGTTTAACTCTAAAGTATGGATTATAACAGTTTTAGAAAAGCCAAACATTCCCTTTCTGCAGGATCTTCCAGAGGAAGAAAGAAATGCAATTTTATCTTTAAATGAAAAACTTAAAAGCAAAGCCATAGAAACCCTTGAAAGTTATAAGGAATATCTTAAAACTCAAGATGTAGATACAGAGTATAAAATATTAGAAGGTGATACAGTAGAAAGTATTTTGGACTTTTGTGAAACTATTGCTCCAGATTTAATTATAATGCCATCTCATCGAAAGTCAGATATAGAATTACAGGCTATAGGAAGTGTGTCTTTAAGGGTTGCGTCAAAGTCAAAATACCCAGTATTAGTTATAAAAGGGTCTTCTTTAAACTTTAATAAAATTGCTGTAGCTTACGACTTTTTACCATCTTCCCAAGAAGCTCTTGAATTTACACTTTCCTTATCAAAACATTTTGGTAGTAAAATAGTTGTTATACACGCAGACAATGACAGAAATTATTCTCACCTAAAATCTGTCCTTGAAAAAGTAAGACAGCACAAAATTGAAAAACTTCAGCAGTTGAAAAATCTCTATGAAAATATTGAAGTTTATCTAACAGAAGGAAGTCCTGATAAAGTAATTATAGAAAAAGCAGTAAAAGAAAACGCAGATTTAATAGTTGTAGGAAAAAGACAGTCAAAAGAAGAAAAAAGAACCTTTATAGGGTCAACTTCTTATAAAATTTTAAAAGACTCTCCCATTTCTGTTTTAATATACCGAGGTAATCATGAATAAATTATTAAAGTATATATCAGCTTTTGCACTTTTAAGTGGGTCGACTGTTGCATCGCCTTTAAAGATCCACTCAGAAAATCCCCTTTTCTACTATGGTGTTTGTAAGATAGCAAAGGATAATCAAGACCCTAAAACAGCTTACGAGTTTTGTAAAAAGGCTCTTCAATTAATGCCTGACACTCCAGCGGTATACAGAGAAACAATTTTTTTAGCTTACTCTTTAGGTAAAAAAGAAGAGGCTTTTGAAATACTTAGAAAGTATAACGAAAAGTTTAAAAACGACCCTGAAACTTACCTTTTTACAGCATTTTTCTATTCTGTTATAAAACAGCCAGAGAAAGCAATCTCTACCCTTGAAGAAGCTTACAAAAAATTTCCAAACAATGAAAAAATCATAACAACTTTAGCTGATTATTACTTAGAAAACAAGCAGGTAGACAAAGCAAGACAGATTTTAGAAAAGTTATCTGCTGTTAAAAAAGATGACCCAAATCTTTACTTTAAACTTGCAAGAATATACCTGTTTGAAAATAACCTTCAAAAAGCAGAAGAATACTTAAAACAAACTTTAAAGTTAGACAAAAACTTCCAACCTGCCTGGCAGATACTTGGAGAGATATATAAACAACAAAAAAGATATGATGATGCAATAAATCTTTACAAATCAGTTTTACAGGATAATCCACAAAATTTAGATGCACTAAATAGACTTTTTCAAGTATACGTAGATATTGACGATTTTGAAAATGCTTCAAAAACGATAGATAAAATAATCACTTTGAATCCAAAAGACAACGATGCACTTTTAAAAAAGTTTCTACTTTACATAAAGTATGATAAATCAAAAGAGATTCTACAAGACCTTCAAAAAACTGTAAAGGAAAATCCTGATAACCTTTTTGCCAAGTTTATGCTTGGAATGGCTTACGAATCTTTAAATGACTATCAAAAAGCCAAAGAAGTATATGAGGAACTTTACCAGCAACAGCCTGACAATCAAGAGTTAATAGATAGACTTGCACAAGTTTACGTAAATCTAAAAGAGTACGACAAAGCACTTGATATATACAATAAACTCTATACACAAAATCCAAATGATTACCGTATTTTACTTGCTATGGCTGATATAGAAGACAAAAGAGGAAACACTCAAAGATCGTTAGAGTTAGTTCAGGAAGCTGAAAAAGTAAAACCTGATGATGCTACAATTTACTTTTTAAAAGCTATCTACCTTGATAAATTAAAAAACTGGAAGGAAGCAGAGAAGGCACTGCTAAAAGCATTAGAACTTCGTCCAAACTATCCCGATGCACTTAACTACCTTGGATACACTTACATAGATAGAGATATAAATGTAGATAAAGGTATAGAGTTAGTTAAAAAAGCTATAAGCCTTGTTCCAGATAATCCAGCTTACTTAGATAGTTTAGCGTGGGGATACTACAAAAAAGGAGATTACAAAAAAGCTTACGAGATACTTGAAAATGTTTTAAAAAAGGTCAATGATGACCCTGTTATAAATGAGCATTTTGCTGACGTTTTAACAAAGTTAGGTAAAAGTAAAGAAGCTTTAGAATACTACAAAAAAGCATTAAAATTAATTGAAGAAAAAGGGGAAGGAGAGCCGGGACAAAAAGATAGAATATTAAAAAAGCTTAAATAGGTGGAAATTATGAAAAAAGTTTTATTACCAGTTTTAATTCTGTTTGTGTCTCTTATCTTCTCTTGTTCTCCTACAGTCTTTCAACCTTTTTACTGTGAAAATAAATTCAAAGAGATACAGCAAAAAGATAACTCTATACCAGATAGATTTAGTTTTTCAGCTGCTGCTATGGTATCAGGAATGCCTGTTCTTGTAAAAGGAGAGTTTAAAGATTATGAAAAGTTAGTTTTATCCTCTCCTTTCGGAAAATCTCTTTTAAACATTGAAAGACAAAATGGGACTTTATGTGTTAAAGCTGCAGGATTTAGATCCTGTGATAGTAGTGAAATACTATCATTAGTATCTATGTATATGCCCCAAGCTACAGTTTTAACAGATATAAACCTACTTAAAAGTCTTATATCTAAAAAATTTAACTTACAGCCAAATGAAAAGATAGAGTGTGAGTCAAACCAGTTAAAAGTTATAAGACCTCAGTATACTCTCGTTTATGAAGAAAATAATCTAAGGAAGGTTATTTACAAAGACTACACAGTAGAGTATGGATTAAACAATGAGATAAATATTACAAACGGTGGAAAAAGTTTAGTTAAGATAACCATATCAAACTTAAACTTTGAGAAAAATTAGGAGGTGTTTGTTTTGAGAGATATAAACAAGTTAAAAGAAATCGCCAGAGAGCTTCGAATTGATATTATAACTATGGTTTACAATGCCCAGTCAGGACACCCTGGAGGGTCTTTATCTGCGATAGACATACTAACTGTTTTATATTTTGGTGGATTTTTAAGATACGACCCAAAAAATCCTTGGTGGGAGGATAGAGACAGATTTATCCTTTCAAAAGGACACGCATCTCCTGCTTTATACTCTGTTTTAGCAAAAGCTGGATATATACCTAAACAAGAGCTTCAAACTTACAGAAAGACAAAAGGATTCGCACCTGATGGATACAGTAGATTACAGGGACATCCTGCTTGGCAAGGAAATAAACACGGCGTTCCAGGAGCTGAAGCTTCAACAGGTTCATTAGGACAGGGGCTTTCTATTGCAATAGGTCAAGCCTTATCAGGAAGACTTGCAAAAAAAGATTACAGAGTTTATGTTATGCTTGGAGATGGTGAGATTCAAGAGGGAATGAGCTGGGAAGCTGCAATGTTTGCAGGACATCACAAATTAGACAACCTATGTGCAATAGTAGACAACAATAATCTACAGATAGACGGAGATGTAAGACAGATAGTAAACATACACCCAATAGTAGATAAGTATAAAGCTTTTGGCTGGCATGCTATTGAGATAGACGGACACGATTATCAGCAGATAATAAACGCCTTTGAAGAAGCAATCAATACAAAAGGAAAACCAACTGTAATAGTAGCCCATACAGTAAAAGGAAAAGGAGTTTCATTTATGGAAAACAACTTCAAGTGGCACGGTGTTGCACCTAACAAAGACCAGTACGAAAAAGCCTTGTTAGAATTAACAGCTGGAGGTGTTTAGATTGATGACAATAGATATATCTTCTTTACCAAAAAAAGCTTTAAGAGATACCTATGGAGAAGTTTTAGTAGAGCTTGGAAAAATTGACCCTAATATGGTCGTTTTAGATGCTGACTTGTCAGAATCTACAAGAACACATAAATTTCACGAGGCTTTTCCAGATAGATTTTTTAACGTTGGTATAGCAGAACAAAATTTAATAGGTATTGCAGCAGGTTTTGCATACACAGGAAGAACTGTTTATGCTTCTTCGTTTGCAATATTTTTATCAGGAAGACCATGGGAGATAATCAGACAACAGATAGCCTACAACAAACTTAACATTAAGTTGGTTGCATCTCACGGAGGTGTATCTGTAGGACAAGACGGAGCTTCCCACCAGATGAACGAAGATATATCCTTAATGAGAACTCTTCCTAATATGAACGTAATAGTTCCAGCAGACAGCGTAGAAATGGAAAAAGTTTTAAAGAAAGTCCACTGGATAAAGGAACCTTTTTACATAAGAATGGGTAGAGAAAAGTTTCCAATAATAATGCCTCAAGATTACGAGTTTGAATTAGGAAAAGGTTATGTGTTAAAAGAAGGAAGTGATGTTTCTGTAATAGCCTGTGGTGTGATGGTATCAATAGCCCTTCAAACAGCCTACGAGTTAGAAAAGGAAGGAATAGACGTTGAAGTTATAAACATGGCGTCAATAAAGCCTATAGACAGAGAGTTAATAGTTCAGTCTGCAAGAAAAACAGGAGCTGTGGTAACTTCTGAAGAACATTCTGTAATAGGTGGTCTTGGTAGTGCAGTAGCAGAAGTATTATCTGAAGAGTGTCCAACTATACTGGTAAGACACGGTGTAGAAGATAGATTTGGCATATCTGGTCCAGCTTGGGAAGTAATGGAAGAGATGGGATTATCTGTAGAAGGTTTAAAAAACAAAATAAGGTTAGCCTTATCTAAAAAGACAAAATGATAGTAAAGATATGTGGAATAACATTACCACAGCAAGCTAAGGAGATATCAGAACTTGGTGCCGATTACATCGGTACCATCTTCTACCAAAAAAGTCCAAGATATGTTGATTTAGACAAAATAAAAGAGATAAAACAATCGTTAAATAGAAATACAAAGTTGGTAGTTGTAGTAGTAAACGAAGATGAAAAAACAGTAGAAAAGCTGTTTGATACAGCTGATGTTATTCAGTTTCACGGAGATGAGGAGTATAGTTTTATAAAAAACTTTCCAAAAGAAAGGGTTATAAAAGTGTTTCGCCTTAAAGAAGAATCCCAAATTAAACAGATGGAAGAGTATATGAAAGACAACTACTGTTTACTTTTAGACACTTACAAAGAAGGTATGTATGGAGGGACAGGAGAAATTATAGACTTGCAGCTTCTAAAAAAAGTTTTAAAACTTTATGATAAAATTATTGTATCTGGTGGACTTGGGCTGGATAACATAAAAGACGTTTTAAGCCAGATAAAGCCTTATGGAGTAGATGCTTCATCAAAACTTGAAATTAAACCTGGGATAAAAGATATTAATAAAGTAAAACAGTTTATAGAGATTGTAAAAAGTTATGAGCCAAATAATTAAAAGTATAAAACCAATCTGGGAAGAAAAAACAACGCCAATAGTAGACTTTTTGCATAGGGTAAATGTATCTCCAAACACTTTGACTTTAGTAGGTTTAATATTTATTTTTATTGGAAGCTTCTTTATTATCCAAGGTATGTTTTTATTAGCTGGAGTTTTTATACTGGTTGGAAACTTGTGTGATGCACTTGACGGATACTTGGCAAGAAAGTATAACCAGCAAACCCAAATGGGAGCTTTCTTAGACTCTGTTATAGATAGGTATTCGGATATAATCCCTATATTAGCTTTAATGTATAGCTTTAGAAACGATGATTTATTTTTTATCTTCTCATCTTTATCACTGATTGGCTCTTACATGACAAGTTATACAAGGGCAAGGGCAGAAAGTTTAGGAGTGGAGTGTAAAGTGGGAATAATGGAAAGACCAGAAAGGTCTTTTGTTTTAATACTTTCTCTGCTAAGTGGGTTTTTAATCTATGGAATAGGAGTAATTGCAATTTTTTCAAATATTACTACATTGCAAAGAGTTATTTGCTTTTATAAACATCCAAAATCCAGTTGATTTAATTAAAATGAGAAATATTTTAATTTTCTTCAAAAATAATAGTAGGAGGCTAAAGTAGTTAATTAATGCTGTCTTCTGTAAGTATAAAAAAGTTTCTTTATATTAAGGATATAGAGATAGATCTACATCCTAAAATGAATGTTTTTACAGGAGAGACAGGGGTAGGAAAGTCTCTAATAATAGATGCTATAACGTTTGTTTTAGGAGAAAAAGGAAATTATGAAGAAGAAGATTACGTAGAGCTGACATTTGAAGCTGACAACGATTATGCAGAAGACGGCATATTAGTCCTTGCAAGGCAGATAAAAAACAGTAAAAGCCTGTATTATCTAAACGGTAGAAAGGTAGGTAAATCTCTTATACAAGAGTTGAGTAAAGACCTTATAGAAATTCACGGGCAACATTACAGTCAAAGGCTGTTTGAGAAAGATTACCACAGAGAAGTTTATGATAAATATTTGAAATTAGAAGATAAATTACAAGAGTTTCAAAATCTTTACACTCAGTATCAAAAACTAAAAAAAGAGTATGAAGATTTAATCCAAAAACAGTCAGAAAGACTTCAAAAGATAGACTTTTTACAGTTTCAGATAAACGAGCTACAAAGTGCAAACTTGAAAGAAGGAGAAAAACAAAAACTTGAACAAGACTACAACTATTACTCAAATATACAAACGATAAAAGAAAATATAGAATTTACCAAAGCCTTGATATCTCAAGATAATGGTATTCTTCAAAATCTCTCTACAGCTGTAAAAAGTATCTCAAAAGTTTCAGAGTTTGATGAGAGACTGTCTAAAATTTTAGATAACTTGGAAAACGCAAAATCATTAATTGAAGAAACTTACTATGACCTTGAAGACTTTGATTTAGACTTTAACCAAGAAAAACTCTATCAAATAGAACAGCGGTTAAACTTAATCAACAATCTTGAAAGAAAGTATGCTACAGACGAAAAAGGGTTAATTAATCTTCTTAAAACATTACAACAAGAATTAGATACACTTTTACACCTTGAAGATAAAGCTCCTCAGCTGGAAAATCAGTTAAAAAAGCTACAAAACCTTGTATTTGAAAAAGCCAAGGAGTTGTCTGAAATAAGAAAAAGTAAGGTCAAAGATTTTGAAGAGGAAGTGTTAAGCCATTTAAAAGATCTTGCCTTTAAATCAGCTGACTTTAAAGTAGCTATACAGGAAAAAGAGTTAGACAGATACGGAATAGATAAAATCCAGTTTTTATTCTCTGCTAATAAAGGATTTGAGCCAAAACCTTTAGATGAGATAGCTTCAGGAGGAGAAATATCAAGACTATCTTTAGTTTTAAAACTTGTGTCTAAAAAATCTGTAAATACTATGATATTTGATGAGATAGACACAGGAATAGGCGGTATAACAGCTGTATCTATGGCAAAAAGGCTAAAACAGCTCTCTAAAGATTTTCAAGTTATTTTAATAACCCACCTTCCACAGATAGCAGTTATAGGAGATAAACATTTTTACGTGGATAAACAAGAAGAAAACGGCAAGACAAAAGCAGTTATAAAACAGCTAACCCAAGATGAAAGAATTAAAGAAATTGCAAGAATGTTAAGTGGAATAGTAAATGATGAATCTATAAACCTTGCAAAAGAACTTTTAAGACAAGGAGAAGTATGGACAAGATAGTTATTCACGGAGCAAGACAACACAACCTTAAAAACATAGATTTAGAATTACCAAAAAATAAGCTTATTGTAATAACAGGACCTTCAGGTTCAGGAAAGTCTTCCCTTGCTTTTGACACAATTTACGCAGAAGGACAAAGAAGATACGTAGAAAGTCTGTCAGCATACGCAAGGCAGTTTTTAGGGATAATGGAAAAACCTGATGTAGACAGTATAGAAGGTTTATCTCCTGCCATTGCAATAGACCAAAAAACAACATCTAAAAATCCAAGGTCTACAGTCGGAACGATAACAGAGATTTATGATTATTTAAGACTACTGTTTGCCAGAGTTGGAAAGGCTCACTGCCCAGAGTGTGGAACAGAGATATCTTCCCAATCTCCTCAGGAAATATCAGAAAGTATACTTAATCTCCCAGAAGGAACAAAAATCCAAATTCTTGCACCTATCGTAAGAGGACAGAAAGGAGAGCATAAAGAAGTCTTAGAAAGGATAAAAAGACTTGGCTATCCAAGAGTGAGAATAGATGGAGAAATCTACCTTACAGAAGAGATACCAAAACTTGAAAAGAATAAAAAACACACAATAGAAGTAGTTGTAGACAGAATAACTATAAAAGAAGGTATAAGAACAAGAGTAAATGACTCTGTAGAACAAGCTTTAAAACTTTCTGATGGACTTGTGGTAATAAACATAGTAGACCGTCAAGAAGATATAATCTACAGTGAAAAGTTTGCCTGTCCAGTACATAACTTTTCTATTCCAGAAATCTCCCCAAGACTTTTTTCATTTAACAGCCCTTACGGAGCTTGTCCTGTTTGTAAAGGTCTTGGTGTTATACACAAAATAGACGAAACTGCTTTAATAGATGAAAACAGGTCAGCAATAGAGGCTTTTAGAATTTCAGACAGTATTTCTTTTAAATACATCAAAGCGATGATGGGAGAGATTTTAGATTTTCACAGAATAAACAGATATAAAAAATTTAAGGATATTCCTCCCCACGTAAAACAGGAGATACTTTATGGAGATGAGTACTTTGAAGGTATCATACCCCACCTTGAAAAAAAATTTTTAGAAACAGATGTAGAAAAGTACAGAGAAGAAATCGGAAAGTACATTAAAGAAATAAAATGTCCAGAGTGTAAAGGTTCAAGGTTAAGAAAAGAAGCTCTTACAGTTTTAGTAGGAGGAAAGAACATATACCAAGTTGTCCAGATGGATATAAGTCAAGCTTACAGATTTTTTGAAGAGTTTGAAAAATCTCCTATGTCAGAAAAAGACAGAATTGTAGCAGAAAAAGTTATAAAAGAGATTAAAGAAAGGCTAAAGTTTTTAATAGACGTTGGGCTTGATTATCTAACTTTAGAAAGGTCTGCTACTACTTTAAGCGGTGGAGAAGCACAGAGGATAAGACTTGCAACTCAGATAGGCTCTAAGTTATCAGGGGTTTTATACGTTTTAGATGAGCCTTCGATAGGACTTCATCCAAGAGATACAGAAAAACTTATAAATACATTAAAACAGCTTAGAGACCTTGGAAATACTGTTATAGTGGTAGAACACGACCCTGAAACGATAGAAGAAGCAGATTACATAGTGGATATAGGTCCTGGTAGTGGCGTTTATGGAGGGCAGATTACAGCTGTAGGAACTGTTGAGGAAATAAAACAAAATCCTAACTCATTAACAGGAAAGTACCTAAGTGGAAAACTTAAAATACCTCTGCCAAAAGAAAGAAGAAGAATAAAAGATAAATATTTAACAATATACGGATCAAAACATCACAACCTTAAAAATATAGACGTTAAAATCCCTTTAGGGGTTTTTGTTGCAATAACAGGCGTATCAGGAAGTGGAAAATCAACACTTATATACGATATTCTGTGGCAGGCAGCAAAAAATAGATTCTATGAAACAAACGAAGAGGTAGGGCTTCACGATAAAATAGAAGGATGGGAATATATAGATAAAGTTATAAACGTTGACCAATCTCCAATAGGAAGAACGCCAAGGTCAAACCCAGCTACCTACACGAAGGTATTTGACTATATAAGGGAGCTGTTTGCATCAACGATAGAAGCAAAAGCAAGAGGATACACTGCAGGCAGGTTTTCCTTTAACGTTAAAGGGGGTAGGTGTGAAGCGTGTCAGGGAGAAGGTGTAGTAAAAATTGAGATGCACTTTTTACCAGATATATACGTAACTTGTGAAGTATGTGGAGGAAAAAGATATAACAAAGAAACATTATCTATACTGTACAAAGGGAAGAACATAGCTGATGTTTTAGATATGACAGTAGCAGAAGCTCTGGAATTTTTTGAAAACGTACCTACCATAAGAAATAAGTTGAAAGTCCTTCACGATGTAGGATTAGATTACATAAAGTTAGGTCAACCTGCTACCACTTTAAGTGGTGGAGAAGCTCAAAGAATAAAACTCTCAAGAGAGTTATCAAAAAGGGATACAGGAAGGACTTTATATCTTTTAGACGAGCCTACTACTGGACTTCATTCTCATGATGTTGCAAAACTAATTCAGGTGTTAAATAAATTAGTCGAAAAAGGAAACACTGTAGTTGTTATAGAGCATAACTTAGATGTTATAAAGTGTGCAGACTGGATAATAGACCTTGGTCCAGAAGGTGGAGAAAAAGGAGGACAGATAGTAGCTCAAGGAACACCTGAAATGGTAGTAAACAACGAAAACTCTTACACAGGAAGATTCTTGAAAAAGTATTTGTCTATTTAAACCTTCCTCTGTCCTCTTCCTGTTTTCTATATAGATAAAATCTTTTACAGCTTCACTACCATACAGGTTGTGGCTTTTTTAACTCCCGGAATAGAGTTAATGTCCCTTATTACAACCTTACCTATCTCGTTTTGGTCTTGTCCCACCAAGTATACGATAATGTCGTATATTCCTGTTACCACATCTGCAGATTTTACGTTAGGAATACTTGCTAAAGCTTTTAAGATAGAAGGAATCTCAGAAGGGTTTGCTTCTATCAGTACATAAGCGGAAGCTGCTATGGTTTTTTCAACATCTTTTAACAACTCTTCAAAAGTGATAGGAAGCTCCTCTAATTTTTCCATCTCTTCTCCTTTATTTATAAGATATATCTACTTAAATCTTCGTTTGATATTATGTCTCCAAGTTTTTCTCTTACAATGTTTACATCTATAACTACTTTCTGACCTTTTAAATCAGGGGCGTTAAATGAGTAATCTTCCATTATTTTTTCTAAAATTGTATGTAGTCTTCTTGCACCTATATTTTCTGTCTTTTCGTTTACTTCCTGAGCAAGTCTTGCTATCTCTTCTATAGCATCTTCAGTAAACTCAAGCTCAACTCCTTCTGTTGACATAAGGGCTTTATACTGTTTTATAAGCGCGTTTTTAGGCTCTGTAAGTATTCTTATAAAGTCTTCCTTAGTTAAAGGCTTTAGCTCAACTCTTATTGGAAATCTACCTTGGAGCTCTGGAATTAGGTCTGAAGGTTTTGCCAAATGAAAAGCTCCTGCTGCTATAAAAAGTATGTGGTCTGTTTTTACAGGTCCATACTTTGTAGATACAACAGTTCCTTCAACGATAGGTAGTAGGTCTCTTTGGACGCCTTCCCTTGAAACATCGGGTCCTGATTTACCACTTGATTTTGAGGCTACTTTGTCTATCTCGTCTATAAAAACTATTCCAAAGTTCTCTACTCTCTTTATAGCTAAAGACTGGACTTCATCCATATCTATCAGTTTTTCAGCTTCTTCGTTTTCTATTACTTTTAACGCTTCTTTTACTGTTAACTTTCTTTTTTTACTCCTTGATGGACCTAAAGATGAGAATATCTCTTTTAACTGACTTTCTATATCTTCCAATCCGGGAATGACAACCCCGCCGATTACAGCTTGGGCTTTTTCTGCAACATCTATTTCAACAACTTTATCATCTAAAAGACCTTCTTTTAACATCTGTCTAAACTTTTCCCTTGCAGGAGACTCTTCCTCTTCTTCCATTAAACTGCCGTATCTTTTGGGTCTTTTAGGTACTAAGTAGTCTAATATCTTTTCTTCCGCTATCTTTCTTGCTTTTTCTCTAACTTCTTCCATCTTTTCGGCTTTAACCATTTTAAAAGCAACATCTGTTAACTCTCTTATTATAGACTCTACGTCTCTTCCTACATATCCAACTTCTGTAAACTTGGTTGCTTCAACTTTTATAAAAGGTGCTTTTACTAAGGCTGCAAGTCTTCTGGCTATCTCTGTTTTACCTACACCTGTTGGACCTATCATCAATATGTTTTTTGGTATTACTTCGTCTCTTAGGTCTTCTGGAAGGTTCTGTCTTCTCCATCTATTTCTAAGGGCTATAGCTACAGCTTTTTTAGCTTCATACTGACCAACTATGTATTTATCTAACTCTTCTACTATTTGTTTAGGTGTTAACTCTTCCCTAACTTCCACTTACTCCTCCTTTAATCTTCTAAAGTAGAGATATCTCCAAGGTCTTGTCCTAACTCTCTAGCTCTCAAAACTCTTCTCATTATTTTACCGCTTCTTGTTTTTGGTAGTTTATCCACAAACTCTACTTCGTCAGGAACAGCTATAGCTCCTAAGATTTCTTTTACAGTTTCTTTTATCTCTTCTATAAGCTCAATAGAAGGTGAATATCCTTCTTTTAAAACAACAAACGCTTTTATAGATTCTCCTTTTATCTCGTTTGGTTTACCTATTACTGCAGCTTCTGCTACTGCAGGATGTTCTATTATTGCAGATTCAACTTCTGCATTACCTATTCTGTGTCCTGCAACACTTAAAACGTCGTCAGCTCTTCCAAGTATCATTATATAACCATCTTCGTCTATTGTGGCAAGGTCTCCTGCAGAATAAACGTTTCCGGGAATTTCTTTCCAGTATTTTTCGTACCTCTCTGGTTCTCCCCAGCAAGTTCTAAGCATAGAAGGCCAAGGTTGTTTTATAACAAGGTGTCCTATAGTGTTAGGCGGTAATGAGTTTCCTTCTTTATCTACAACGTCTGGAATTACGCCAAATAAAGGTTTTCCTGCTTTACCCGGTTTTGCAGGATAGCAAGGTAAAGTAGTTATCATGTGAGCCCCTGTTTCCGTTTGCCACCAAGTATCTACAACTACAGCTCTTCCTCTTCCTATGTTTTTGTAGTACCAAAGCCAAGCTTCAGGGTTTATTGGCTCTCCTACAGACCCTAAAACTTTCAGTGAAGATAAGTCGTATTTAGCTGGTATTTCATCTCCAAATCTCATAAGCATTCTTATTGCTGTAGGGGCTGTGTAAAATACGTTTACTCTGTACTTATCTACATACTCCCACCATATTCCTGGATGAGGATATACAGGCACTCCTTCCATCATTACGATAGTTGTCCCGTTTAAAAGTGGTCCATAAACGATGTAACTGTGTCCTGTTATCCAACCTATATCAGCTGTACACCAATAAACTGTGTCCTCTTTTATGTTAAACACTACTTTTGTAGTTAGATAAGTGTTTACCATATATCCGCCAACTGTGTGTAATACACCTTTTGGTTTTCCTGTTGTCCCTGAGGTGTAGAGGATAAATAGCGGGTCTTCTGCGTCCATCACTTCTGGATTGCAATTTGGAGAAGATGATTTTATCAATTCCTCAAGACTTACAAACTTTTTACTAAACTCAGACTCTTCTAACTCTTTATCTCTATCCCAAACTATAACATGTTTAACAAAATCTAAATCTTTTATGGCTTCTTTTACAATTGGAAGTAGAGGTATCTTTTTACCTCTTCTTTTTGTGTAAGTAGCAGTTATAACTACCTTTGCCTTTGCATCGTTTATTCTTAATTTTAAAGCTCCTTCACTAAATCCGGCAAAAACTACACTGTGAATAGCTCCAATCCTTGCACAGGCAAGCATTGCAATTACAGCTTCTACAGTGTTTGGCATATATATGGAAACTCTGTCTCCTTTTGATACTCCAAGGGATTTTAATCCGTTGGCAAATCTATTTACCTGCTCAAGAAGTTCTCCATAGGTTATTTTTTTCTCATTTCCTTCTTCGTCAACTGATATGTAAGCTACTTTATTTCTTCTACCTTTTTCAATGTTAGCATCTAAACAGTTATAAGTTATGTTTGTTTTCCCATTTACAAACCACTTTGCATAGGGGAAGTTCCACTCTAAAACTTTGTCCCACTTTTGAAACCAGTGAAGCTGTGAGGCTATCTCTGACCAAAACTCCTCTGGATTTTCTATAGACTTTTTATACATACTTTCGTAGTCTTGAACTATACACTCTTTTTTTATTTCTTCTGGTGGATAAAAAATCTCTTTTACTTGAAGGTGAACTTGCTCTAAATTTTCCATCTTTTACCCCTCTGTAAGATTTATATAAAACTATGTTTGATTTTTAATTTTATCAAGCCTGTTTTTGTAAGAAGCCTCTACAAAACTTACAAATAAGGGATGGGGGTCAAACGGTTTACTTTTAAACTCTGGATGAAACTGACAAGCTATAAACCATATATGATTAGGAAGCTCTATTATCTCTGGTAGATTTCTTGTTTTGTAAACTCCAGAGACTACTAAGCCTTTTTCTTCTAAAATCGGAACGTATTTAGGGTTAAATTCGTATCTATGTCTGTGTCTTTCTGATATTTCGGGCTGTCCGTATATCTGATATGCTTTTGTTCCTGGTTTTAAAGTGCATTTATAAGCCCCAAGTCTCATAGTCCCGCCTTTTTTGTCTACATTTTTCTGGTCTGGCATTATATCTATAACTGGGTGAGGGGTAAATGGATTAAACTCTGTTGAGTTTGCCCCTTCAAGTCCTGCTACAGACCTTGCAAACTCTATAACAGCTATCTGCATACCAAGACATATTCCAAAATATGGAATGTTGTTTTCCCTTGCATACTTTGCAGTTAGTATTTTTCCTTCTACTCCTCTGTCTCCAAAACCTCCCGGGACAAGAATTCCGTCAAGACCTTTTAGCACTTCTTGATAGTTTTCCTGATTTATCTTTTCTGAGTTTATCCAATGGATATTAACTTTTACTTTGTTTGGAATTTGGGCGTGTATTAACGCTTCATTTATACTTTTATAAGCATCTTTTAATTCTACATATTTCCCAACAATACCTATGTCAACTTCTTTTTCTAACTTTGACAGTGCAGAAACTATTTTTTTCCACTTTGATAATTCAGGTTCTTTATACTCAAGGTTTAGGTGTTTTGCTATTGCTTTATCAAGACCTTCTTTTTTAAAATAAAGCGGTATTTCATAGATTATGTCTAAATCTGGAGCTGAGAATACAGAGTCTTCGTCAACGTTGGTAAACAAAGATAATTTTTTCTTGATATCTTTGGGAAGTGGAAACTCTGACCTTCCTATTAAAATATCAGGTTGAATACCTATAGCCCTTAACTCTTTTACAGAATGCTGACTTGGTTTTGTTTTTAGCTCTCCTGCAACCTTAATATAAGGAACGTAGGTAAGGTGTATATACATTACATCTTCTTTTTTATTTTCTATACCCATCTGCCTTATGGCTTCTAAAAATGGCAGACTCTCTATGTCTCCTACCGTTCCACCTATCTCAACTAATGTTATATCGTGGTTTTCTGCAACTTTTTCTATGGATTTTTTAATCTCGTTTGTAAAGTGAGGTATAACCTGAACTGTAGCTCCTAAAAATGCTCCTCTCCTTTCTTTTTCAAGAAGGTTAAAGTAAAGTTTTCCAGAAGTAGTGTTATTGTGCTTTGTCATAACTGCATTTGTAAATCTCTCGTAATGACCAAGGTCAAGGTCAGTTTCAGCTCCATCTTCCGTAACGAAAACTTCTCCGTGTTGATAAGGGTTCATAGTACCAGGGTCTATATTTAAGTAAGGGTCAAGTTTCATAAGAGTTATTTTGTATCCCATACTCTCTAAAATAGACCCAATTGCAGCTGATGTAACACCTTTTCCTAAAGAAGATAAAACACCACCCGTTATGAATATATACTTTTTCAATCCTACACCTCAGGTTATAATTTTAGTTTTCCTTTAAACTGTTTTTCAATTTCTCTTCTTGTTTCTTTTTCTTTTATATCTTCTCTTTTTTCGTATTTAACTTTACCTTTTGCAAGGGCTATCTCTACTTTTGCCTTTCCGTTTTTAAAGTAAACTTGTAAAGGGACAATTGTAAGACCTTTTTCTTTTACTTTTCCCATTAATCTAAGAATTTCTCTTTTGTGAAGTAAAAGTTTTCTTTTTCTGTAAGGGTCGTGTCCTAATTTGTGAGCAGGTTTGTATGGTGCAATGTAGCAGTTATAAAGCCATGCTTCCCCATCTTCAATCATAACAAAACTATCCTTTAAATTACAAGACCCTTCTCTTAAAGACTTTACCTCTGAACCTGTCAGTACGATTCCTGCCTCGTACTTTTCAAGTATATTGTAATCGTGAAAGGCTTTTTTGTTTGTCGCAACAACTTTAACAGACATTAAAATCAACTCCGGTTTTAAGTATTCCTTATCTTAAAAGATAACTCTTTTACTGTATCAACCAAGTACTTTACATTTTCAACACTCATATCAGGATTGAGTCCGTGTCCAAGGTTAAATATATGTCCTGAATCTTTTCCCCAGCTTTCTAATACGTACTCAGCCTCTTTTTTAATAGCATTTTTTTCTGCGTATAAAACTGTAGGGTCTAAATTTCCTTGGACAGATGCTTTTGGATAGATTTTTTTCTTTACATCTTTTATGTCTATCATCCAGTCCATACTGTAAACGTCAGCTCCAGACTCAGTTATAAAGTCTATAACTCCTGCCACTCCTTTTGAAAAGTGAATAACAGGTTGATAGTCTCTTTTAAGATTCTTGATTATTTTCTTTACTGGTAGTAAGGCAAACTCTTTGTAATCTTTCGGTGAGAGATGTCCTGCCCAGCTGTCAAATATCTGAACAGCATCAGCTCCAGACTCTATTTGGAAGTTTAAGTAATCAATAATAACGTTAGCTATTATGTCTAAAAGTTTTTTAAAACCTTCTGGATTGTCGTACATAAACTTTTTTGCCTTTTTAAAATCTCTGCTACCTCTTCCTTCTATCATATATGCGGCTAAAGTAAAAGGAGCTCCTGCAAAGCCTATAACGGGTAGTTCTCTGTTTAAGATTTGATTTACTCCCTTTATGATCTCTCCTACGTACTTTACATCTTCTGTGTTAAAAGGTTTTAGATTTTCTATATCTTGCAAGGATTTAATAGGATTTTCAAATACAGGTCCTTCTCCTTCTTTAAAGTCAAACCTCATACCTATTGATTCTAAAGGCGTAAGTATGTCTGAAAAAATTATTATTGCGTCAACGTCAAGTAATTTTTTAGGTAGGATTGAAGCTTCTACTGCAAGGTCTACGCTTTTATAAAAGTTTTTAAAGCTTCCAGCTTTTTCTCTTAACTCTCTGTACTCTTTCATATACCTACCTGCCTGTCTCATAAGCCAGATAGGCGTTCTTTCTATCTTTTTGTTTTTACAAGCTCTTAAAAATAAGTCATTTTTTAAGTTCATTATTTAAGCTCCGTATTTTTGTAAGCTCTTTTAAGTATTTTTCCCGGTTTAAAGTGGACTGTTTTAGAGTAGCTTACTCTTTTTTTGCCTTTTAAAGGTTTTTTCCTTTTTAGCACTTTAAATGTTCCAAGTTTTCTTATCTCTATCTTTTCTCCTGATGCAAGTCCTTCTATCATCTTATCAAATATAGCGTCAACTACTTTTTTTATATCTTTACCATCTATATGGTTGTACTTTTCTTTTAATATCTTTACAATGTCAGACTTTTTCATACAAGCTCCTCCATATTAATATTCATTTTTATCAGTTGTTCTTTACATCTATCACAAACTTTTTGTCCGTTTCTTCCAACAGACTCATCGTATATCCAGCATCTTGGACATTTTTCTCCTTTTGCCTTACTAACTGCAACGGCAGAACCTTTTACAGATTCTCCTTCTATTACT
Organism: Sulfurihydrogenibium subterraneum DSM 15120; assembly: GCF_000619805.1. Taxonomy (NCBI): domain Bacteria; kingdom Pseudomonadati; phylum Aquificota; class Aquificia; order Aquificales; family Hydrogenothermaceae; genus Sulfurihydrogenibium; species Sulfurihydrogenibium subterraneum. The sequence continues at coordinate 182,861 of NZ_JHUV01000009.1, forward strand.
ACGTCCGCCTGTGGATTTTCTGATAACTCTACCTGACTTACAGTAAAGAAAAACTTAATCCAGTCTAACCTTTCTTCAATAAGTTGTCTGTATTCTTGTGGGAGCTTTAAGATAACCCTTGCTTCATAAGGGTGTCTGACTAAATCTTTTTTTCGTGCCTCTTCAACTGCCTTTAACACATCATCTCTAACTTGCAAGAGTTTTTCGTAAACATTCTCTAAATCTTTGTCTATATACTCTAACTTTACAGAAGGTAGTAGTTCAAGGTGTACACTTTCTTTTAAAGAAGAGTCTATCTTCCTTGTATACTTCCATACTTCTTCAGCTGTAAATGATATTATAGGTGCAAGTAGTTTGTTTAGTGCTAAAAGAAGCTCCCATAAAGCAGTCTGTGCAGACCTTCTTTCTAAGGATTTTGGTGCGTATATGTAAAGTCTATCTTTTAATATGTCTAAGTAAATGGCAGACAAGTCTACGATAAAGAAGTTTTTAACACTGTGGTATATCTTGTGGAACTTTCCTTCTTCGTAGGCTTTGTCAGAAAGTTGAATTAATCCTTGTAATTTAGATAATATCCATCTATCAAGTTCAAGCATATCTTTGTATTCTACTTTATCTTGTGAAGGGTTAAAGTCGTAAAGGTTTCCTAAGAAAAACCTAAAAGTGTTTCTTATTTTTCTGTAGTCTTCTGCTATCCTTTTTATAAGGTTAAATCCTATTTTTATATCTTCTGTGTAATCTTCCGTAACAACCCACAGTCTTAAAATGTCAGCTCCGTACTCGTTTATAACCTTCTCTGGAGCTACAACGTTTCCAGCTGATTTAGACATCTTTCTACCCTTTTCATCAAGGGTAAATCCGTGGGTTAAAACACTGTCGTAAGGAGCTCTGTTATAAGAAGCTACAGACTCTAAAAGGGAAGATTGGAACCATCCTCTGTGCTGGTCTGACCCTTCTAAGTACATATCAGCAGGCCATCTTAACTCTTCCCATTCTCCGTACTTTAAAACCGCAGCGTGAGACACGCCAGAATCAAACCAAACGTCAAGTATATCTTCTTCCTTTTTAAAGTTTTGACTGCTACATTTTTTACATCTATATCCTTCTGGTAATAACTCTTTTACATCTTTTTCAAACCAGATGTCAGCTCCGTACTCGTTGTTTCTGACTAAGTTTGCAACGTGCTGGAAAACCTCCATATCTTTAACTATCTCACCACAGTCTTGACAGTAAAATACAGTGATAGGGACGCCCCAGCTTCTTTGTCTTGAGATACACCAGTCAGGTCTGTTTTCTACCATACTTTTTATTCTGTTTTGACCGTAAGAAGGTATCCATTTAACTCTTTCAATCTCTTTTAATGCTTCTCCTCTAAGGGTGTTTCCTCCTTCTAATATGGCATCCATTGATATAAACCACTGGGGAGTAGCTCTGAATATAACAGGATTTTTACATCTCCAGCAGTGTGGATACGAGTGGCTTATAACTTCTTTATGCATTAAAGATCCTACTTCTTCAAGTTTGTTTATTATAATCTCGTTTGCATCAAACACCCTTATCCCTTCAAGCCAAGAAGGAGCTTCCTTTGTAAATCTTCCTTCATCATCAACAGGAGCAAAAGGTTCTACTTTATATCTTTGACCTATTATGTAGTCTTCTTGACCATGTCCTGGAGCCATATGAACAAGTCCGGTACCAGCTGATAACTCTACAAACTCTGAAAGGTATATTTTTGAAACTCTGTCAATAAATGGATGGTAGTACTCTTTAAACTCAAGGTCTTTTCCTTTAACTTCTTTTATAACTTCACCTTCTAACTTAGTCTTTTCCTTAAAACTTTCTAATAACTCTTTTGCAACGATTAAAGTACCTTTTTCAGTTTTGTAATAAACATAATCATACTCAGGATGAACCATTATTCCAAGGTTTGCTGGAAGTGTCCAAGGAGTAGTAGTCCAGATAACAGGGTAAACCTCCTCATCTACAAGTTTAAACTTTACATAAACAGAAGGGTCTTTCTTTTCTTGATATTCTACTTCTGCCTCAGCTTCTGCAGTTTTATCGTATATACACCAGTAAACAGGTTTTTTTCCTCTGTATGCTACACCTTTTTCAAATATTCTTCCAAGCTCTAAAATCTCTTGAGCCTGATAAGAAGGTTTCATAGTAAGGTAAGGATTTTCCCAGTTTCCTATAATACCAAGTCTTTTAAACTCTTGCTTTTGTATTTCTACAAATGTTTTTGCGTATTCTCTACAAAGTTTTCTAAACTCTGACTTTGGAATGTCTTCCTTTTTTATCTTCTTCTCTTTAAGCTGTTTTTCTACCTGCTGTTCTATAGGTAGTCCGTGACAGTCCCAACCCGGAACAAATGGAGCATCTTTACCTTTCATAGATTGATATTTAACTAAAATGTCTTTCAAAATCTTATTTAAGGCATGTCCTATGTGGATATGACCGTTTGCGTAAGGCGGACCATCGTGGAGGATATACTTTTCTTCTCCTTTTCGTTCTTCTCTTAATTTTCCGTATAAGTTTATTCTATCCCAGAAAGAAAGTATTTCTGGCTCTTTACTTGGTAAGTTTGCTTTCATAGGAAAGTCTGTTTGAGGCAAGTTTAAAGTATCTTTAATTTCCAACTATTTAAACCTCCTTAAAGTTTGGAAAGTATTATTATACCACTTTTAAAAATAAAAAACCTCTTGACAAATCAATAAATTAGGAGTTAAACTTAGATATCACTTTATTTAGGAGGGTTTTTCATGACAAAGTCAGAGTTAATCGCAAAGGTAGCTGAAAAGGCAGGTCTTAAAAAGGCTGAAGCGGAAAGAGCTGTAAACGCAGCTATTGAAGCTGTTGTAGAAGCTCTTTCTAAGGGGGAAAGAACAGCTATTCCTGGTCTTGGCGTTTTCAACGTTAGAGAAAGAAAAGCAAGAAAAGGTAGAAACCCAAGAACAGGAAAAGAAATTAAAATCCCTGCAAGAAAAGTTGTAGCATTCACAGCTGCTAAATCTTTAAAAGAATCTTTAAACGCTAAGAAAAAGTAATTTCTTAGATATTACGGGGCTTTTAAGCCCCGTTTTTATATTATTTGTAAACTTCTGTTCCAATACCTTCTTCAGTAAAAATCTCTAATAGTATACAGTGTGGTATTCTACCATCTAATATATGTGCTTTATTTACACCGTTTTCAACAGCGTAAGTGCAAGCTTTTACTTTTGGAATCATTCCACCTTTTATTACTCCAGACTTTATCATCTCTTCTATTTCTTGAGTTGACACAGAAGATAAAGTTTTTCCTTCTGCATCTTTTAAACCTTCTATATCTGTTAAAAAAATAACTTTTTCAGCTTTTAAAGATACCGCTATCGCAGATGCTACTAAATCTGCGTTTATATTATACGCGTTGCCTTCATCATCATAACCGATAGGAGCTATAACTGGAATGTAATTATCTTCATCAAGATTTATCAGAAGTGAAGGATCAACCTCTTCAACCTCTCCTACATGTCCTAAGTCAAGTAATTCTGTAGGTCTAAAATCTCCCATTGATTTAAAATACTCCTCTGCATCTAACTTTCTTGCTTTTATAAGACCTCCATCTTTTCCTGTAATACCAACAGCCTTTACGTGTCCTCCTGAGTAGCTGTTTATAAGTTGAACAATACTTTTATTTACAAGCCCACCTAAAACCATCTCAACTATATCCATAGTCTCTTTATCTGTTACTCTTAAACCACCTACAAACTTAGACTCTAATCCCATCTTTTTTAAATATTGACCTATTTGAGGTCCCCCCCCGTGAACAATTACAGGATTAATACCGATATACTTAAGCATGATAACATCTTTAGCAAAAGCAGACCTAAGGTCAGCTTTATCCATTGCATTTCCACCGTACTTAATAACAAATGTTTTACCTCTAAAGTTTTTAATATAAGGTAGTGCTTCAAGTAAAATATTTGCTTTTTCGACAGCTTTTTCCAATATGAAACCTCCGTAATTTTTTTAAAAAAATTATAATACAATGGTTTTAAAGAGAAGAGTTTTTTTAGTGAGACTTTATTTTAAAATGAATAAAGATTTGAAAAAAAGAATGACCCCAACGGGATTCGAACCCGTGTCGCCGGCGTGAAAGGCCGGTGTCCTAGGCCAGGCTAGACGATGGGGCCATATTTGTTTTGAAGTGAGTCGCCTGGGAATCGAACCCAGGACCACCGGTTTAAAAGACCGGTGCTCTACCGACTGAGCTAGCGACTCACAACTACAGGCTAATAATATATCACATTTGATTTTAAAAAGCAATACCTGTTATAATAAAGTCAAAAAACTGGAGGTAAAGATGCCGAAACTTGTTTTAGTAAGACACGGACAATCTTTTTGGAATCTTCAAAATAGATTTACCGGATGGGTTGATGTTCCTCTTACAGAAAAAGGTAAAGAAGAGGCATTTAAAGCTGGAGAGCTTTTAAAAGACATAAGATTCAATGTAGCTTACACGTCAGCTTTAACAAGGGCTCAAGAAACACTTAGGATAATCCTTGAAGTGATAGGACTTCAAATTCCTGTAATCAAAGACCAAGCTTTAAACGAAAGACATTACGGTGCTTTACAAGGTTTAAATAAAGACAGAGCAAGACAAAAGTATGGAGCTGATATAGTCCACCTTTGGAGAAGAAGTTATGATATAGCTCCACCTGAAGGAGAGTCTTTAAAAGATACTGCTGCAAGGACTATACCATTTTTAGAAAGGGCTATTTTAGGAGATATTTACGAAGGAAATGATGTTTTAGTAGTAGCTCACGGAAACTCTTTAAGGTCTATTATTATGTATTTAGAAAAATTAACTCCTGAAGAAATAATAAAGGTTGAGCTTGATACAGGAGTACCAATAGTGTACGAAATGGATAAAGAAGGTAATGTTTTAAATAAAGAGATAAGAAAACATTAAAAGAGGGTCATTTATGAGATATTTAGTAGCAGCAAACTGGAAGATGAACAAAACTGTAGCAGAATCTATTGAGTATATAGAAGTTTTTAAAGAACTTGTCAAGTATGTAGAAGGAGTAGACATTATGATAGCTCCTTCTTTTACATCTTTATCTTCTGTATCGGTTTTAATTGAAAAAACAAACATTAGTTTGGGTGCTCAAAATATGTTTTACGCAGAAAGAGGTGCTTACACTGGTGAAATATCACCTATTATGCTTGATGAACTTAACGTTAAGTATGTAATACTTGGACACTCTGAGAGAAGACATATCTTTGGCGAAAAAGATGAGATGATTAATAAAAAAGTTTTAACTGCAGTAGAATTTGGTTTGAGACCTATCTTATGTGTAGGAGAAACTTTAGAAGAAAGAGAACTTGGAAAGACTATGAACGTAGTTGAAAGACAGATAAGAGCCGGTGTTGCAGGTTTAGAAAGAGAAATAAGCCTTATAGATATTGCTTACGAACCAGTATGGGCAATAGGAACAGGGGTAAATGCAACTGTAGAACAGGCTCAAGAGGTACATCATTTTATTAGAAATCTTATAAATGATATAAGTAAAGGAAATGATAAAGATACGAGAATACTTTACGGTGGAAGTGTAAATGAAAAAAATGCTTCTGAATTAATTAAAGCTCCTGATGTTGAAGGATTTTTAGTTGGAACTGCAAGTCTTGATCCACAAAAGTTTTATAAAATAATTTTATCTTCTTTGGAGGTTTAAAGGTTGGAATTTTTATTTGGTTTGTTATCCGTTGTACTTGTTATAGTATCTGTACTACTTATTATTTTAGTGCTTATGCAGAAAACAAAAGGAGCAGAGATAGGTGCTGTTTTTGGGTCAGGAGCTGCAAAGGCTGTATTAGGAGCATCTGCTGCAACAATACTTACCAAAATAACTTACTGGCTTGCGGGAATATTTTTGTTTTTAGTGCTTACTCTATCATACCTGAGTATAAAAATTGCAAAGTCTAACACGGTAATAGAGAACATTCCTTCTCAGCAACAGACAGAAAATAAAAAATAATGCAAGAGTACGAAACTCTATATGAGATACTTCTTTCTTTAGGTTTAGGTTTCTTTGTAGGATTAGAAAGGGAGTACAAGGCAAAAGGTGAAGTTTTTGCCGGAGTAAGAACCTATCCTTTAATATCTCTTTTAGGATACTTTTCTGCTTTGGTTTCTGACAAACATTTTGATTATTTTATTTATATATCTTTTCTGGCTATTCTTGGTTTTACACTTTTTAATTTTTTTCTAGAGTATCAAAAAGATAAAGGAATAACAACAGAAGTATCTGTTTTACTCATTTTTTTAATCGGTGTTTTAGTTTATTTTGACTATTACTATCTATCCGTTTTTCTTGGGTTTTTAACGACATTAATTTTAGCTATAAAGCAACCTTTAGAAAATTTTGCAAAAAGTTTGTACTTTGAAGATGTTATATCTTTGGTTAAATTTTTATTACTTACAGCGATAGTCTATCCTATTTTACCGGATAAAAGTTTTGGACCTTACGAAGCTATAAATTTAAAAGAGATATGGAAAGTCGTTATTATTGTAGCTGTGATAGATTTTATAGGTTATATACTTGTAAGATGGAAAGGAGGAAAGTCTCTTTTATGGGTGGCTTTATTTGGAGGACTTATTTCAAGTACGGCAATTACTTATAACTTTTCTATACTTTCAAAGAAAAATCCTGATTTAAAAAACATCCTTTTTAGCGGAATTACACTATCTTGGATTGTTATGAATTTAAGGGTACTGGTTATATCCGGATTTTTAAACTTAGAACTTTTAAAAGTTCTTACATTTCCTTTGTTAGTATCTTCAGCAGTTTTGATTTTAATCGTGTATAGGTATATTAAATTAGATAGCATAACCGATTTTAAAGATAGTGAATTTAAAAATCCTTTTAGAATATTAGAGATTCTCCAATTTGCTATCTTTTATACTTTTATTTTATTGCTTATTAAGTATATACAAAATAAAATAGGCATTACCGGCGTTTACTTGGTTAGTTTTGTATCCGGAGTTATAGATGTTGATGCTATAACCTTTTCTGCTGCATCTTTATCAAAAAGTGGTGTTATATTTATAATTGATGCAAGTATTGTTGTTATTCTTGCAGTAATATCCAACTCTATTTTTAAATATATTTATGTTTTAATGTTTGCCCATCAAAGTTTAAAAAGAGAGATGTTGAAAGTATTAATCTTTAACCTTGTTATTTTCCTACTTTTTATCTTTTTTCAAGCAGTTCTTTAAATTCTAAAGCGTTTTTTGGAGCGAATCCTTCAAAATCATTGTTAAAGTAAACATAACATTCTTTAGCATCTGTCTTAGAAATTTTATCTATCCATAAATAAAGTTCTTCTTTTGAATAATTATATCTATACCAAACTTTCCCATGAAACCTTATATAAACAAAATTTGCGGTTTTAATTAATTCCTCAGGTAGTTTAGGAGCTGAAATGCTACAAAATCCTATTTTATATTTTGAGAGGATTTCATAAGTTTTATCATTCCACCAACTTTTATCTCTAAATTCTAATGCATTCTTATATTTTGTATCTATTTGAGCAACAATATCCTCTAATAGATTTAAGGAAAACTTTAAAGATGGTGGCAATTGAAACAGATAAACACCAATCTTTTCTTTTAATACATCTTCAAAATTGTTGTAAAAATCCTTTATCAATTTTTCTGTGTCTTTAAATTTTTTCAGGTGAGTTATAACTTTGTTTACTTTTATTGAGACTTTATAATTTTCAGGAGTTTTTGTAAAATATCGTTTTATAGAAGTTTTCTTTGGAATTCTATAAAAAGATGAGTTTAACTCTAAAGAGTTAAAAAATTTTATGTAATAATCAAACCATTCGTTCGGTTTTAAATCTGGAGGATAAAAAATACCTTTCCAGTGATAGTAAAAGTAGCCGGAACAACCTACAAAATGTTTCATAACAATCTTCCTAAAAGTTTACTATAACACTCTTCTACTGGCTGCTTAGACTTTTTACATTTTGCCAAAACTTTAATGCCTGTCATCTCTTGAATTATCTGTGGATTGGTTTCTTCCAATATATCTTCTCCAGAAAAGCCGTTCATAACAATACCGATTATTTGTTTTCCTTCTAACGCTTTAACAGTTAAAGCTGTGTGATTTATTGTTCCCAAAGATGCCCTTGATACAATTAAAACAGGGATGTTTAAATCTTCGATAAGATTTAAGTAAGTGTAATTTTTTTTTATCGGAACTAAAAGCCCTCCTGCCCCTTCTACCACTACAAAATCGTATTTTGACTTTAAATAGTTGTAGTGGTTTATTATTTTTTGCAAGTCTATCTCTTTACTTTCAAGTAGTGTAGCTGTGTATGGAGCTACTGGGTTTTCAAATGTGTACAGGACAACCTCTTCTAAAGGCTGCCCTGTTATTTTAGATAGAGTGTAGGCATCTTGAGGGATAGGTTCACATCCTGTTTCTACTGGTTTGAAGTAGGCTACTTTTACTCCTTTTTCTTTCAGTAGTTTACAAATGGCGGCTGATACGGTTGTTTTACCTACTCCTGTATCTGTTGCAGTTATAAATAGGCTATTAAGCATTTTCTATATCTTGCAGACTTTCAATGTTTTTAAGGTTTAAATCTTTGTTAATTCTCTTTATAAGTCCTGTTAGGACTTTTTTAGGTCCTATTTCGTAAATCTCTTTTACTCCTGCATCTGTCATATACTCTACTGTTTGAACCCATCTTACAGGGCTGTAAAAGTGTACTTTTAGCTCCTGCTTTATATCCTCAGATTTTGTTATAGGTTTTGCTGATACGTTTGATATAACAGGAATGTTTGCGTCTTTTATCTGTATTTTTTCTAAATACTCTCCAAATTCCTGTGCTTTTTCTTTTAGCATTGATGAGTGTGCAGGAACAGAAACTGCCAACGGAACGACTTTTTTAGCCCCCTGAGATTTGAGTATTTCCATTGCTTTTTCTACAGCTTGCTTTTCTCCAGATATAACTGTCTGCTCGTAAGAGTTATAGTTTGCTATTTCAACTATACCGTCTATCTGTTTTAAAACTTCTTCAATTTTTGGAGCTTCTAAACCTATAATAGCAGCCATTAGCCCAACACCTTCTGGAACTGCGGATTGCATAAGCTTCCCTCTTATGTGTGTGATGTAAACTGCATCTTCTAAGGATAAACTATCTGCCACTGCCAGAGCTGTAAACTCTCCAAGTGAGTGTCCAGCTACAAAATCAGGATTGATATTCTTTTTTTCTTTAAAGATTTTATAAGTTATGTAGGAAGTCAAAACCAAGGCTGGCTGTGTAAATTCTGTAAGGTTTAGTTTTTCTTCGTCGTTAAAAATAATATCTGTAAGGTTAAAACTAAGTCTTTCGTTGACTTTTTCGTGGAGCTGTCTTACTTCTTCAAAATTTTCATAAAAATCTTTACCCATTCCTAAATACTGAGAACCTTGACCTGGAAAAACAAAAGCTTTCATCGAAACCTCCTTAAAGTTTTAGGTAATGTATGAAAAATGTAGCTACTATAAGATATATAGATATACCGATTATATCTGTTAATGTTAAGGATAAAGGTCCTGTTGCTAATGTTGGGTCTTTTTCAAGCTTATACATTATAAAGGGAACTAAACTACCTATCAATCCAGCAAAAACGATGCTAAAAAACAGGGCTATGGCTACTATTATTCCAAGTATATGATTACTTATCCATAAAGATGCAACAACTCCAACTAAAATACCAATTATCATTCCTATAAAAACTGCAACCTTTAACTCTCTAAAGACTGTAAAAATGTAATCTACAGTGTTTTCTGTTAATCTTCCTTCTTTTAATCCTCTTGCTGCTATTATTGCCGCTTGGGAGCTTATATTTCCACTTAGAGCTGCTACCATAGGAAGAAAAAATACTACTTGTATAAACTCTGTTATTGTGTAATCAAATAAACTAATAATAACCGCTGTAATAAACTCTCCTGCGGTTGCTATTAAAAGCCAAGGAAGTCTTAACTTTGCTATTTTAAAGGTTTTATCCGCATAAAACAGCTCTTCTTCTTTTGCTCCTGCCATTTTAAAGAAATCTTCCGTTGTTTTTTCTGACATAACATCTAAAATGTCTTCTATGTAAACAACACCAAGCAAAGTCCCTTCATCATCAACAACAGGAAGAACGTATAAATCGTATCTTTTAAAAGTTTCTATGGCTTCTTCTTTAGTATCGTCTATGTTTAAAGTTATCAAATCTCTTTTCATTATGTCTTTAACCATCAGATTAGATGGATAGGTTAATAGGTCTTTTAATGAAATTACACCCACTAATTTGTTTTTTTCATCAACTACATATATGTAAACCAATTCGATGTCTTGGTTATACTCTTTTACTTTTTGTATAGCATCTTCTACTGTAGAAGTATCTAAAACAGCAAGATAAGACTCACTTACTATTGACGCAACTTTATCTTCACCTTCTGAAAGAAGATGTTTTAACTCTTCTTTCTCTTCTCCTTCTAAGTTATCAATAACAGCTCTTTTAATATCTTCTGGGATATTTTCTATAATAGATGCTATTTCTGGCGTAGGGAGCTTTAAGATAAAATCTACTGCATCTTTAATGTGGAGAGACCTTATAATTTCTACTTTTACTATGTCGTCAAGGTCTGTAAAAACGTCAAAAGCTTTATCTGGATTTGTTTTGTAAAGTACTGTGAATATCTTTACTCTTTCTTCTTTCGTAAGATACTTAAAAACCTCGGCTATATCTCCTTTATGACTTTTAGACAGAATTCTTTCTAAGGTTTTAAAGTCGTGTTTTTGAAGAGACCTTTTTAGCGTTTCTTTTAAAACTTCAATAATAGGACTCATTTAACAACCTAAGATATTTGGTTATAGCCTAAAGACCTTAAAAGCGGTAGGTCTTCCTTCCATTTTTCTTTTACTTTAACAAAAAGATTTAGATGAACTTTTTTACCAATTAAAAACTCTAACTCTTCTCTTGCCTGAGTTCCTATCTTTTTTAGCATCTGACCTTTTTTACCTATTATTATTCCTTTGTGATTTTCTCTTTCTACGTATATTACTGCATCTATTATAAGAAGATTCTTATCCTTTTCTCCTTCCTTTATAGATTCAACTTCTACAGCTACAGAATATGGTACCTCTTGCTTTGTGTTGAAAAATACCTTTTCTCTTATTATCTCTGCTATCCAAAGTTTTAATGGTAAGTCTGTTATCATATCTTCAGGATAAAGGGGTGGAGACTCTGGAAGGTATTTTTTTATAGTATTTAAAAGTTCATCTATGTTTATGTTTTTTATAGCAGAAATTGGTATGTACTCTTTAAAATCGTATATTTTTGCAGATTCTTCTATTAGTGGTAAAACTAAATCTCTCTGAATTTTATCTATTTTGTTTATTGCAAGTATTGTGGGTTTGTTATACTTTTTTATGTAATTTTCTACTATTTCTTTATCTTCTTTTGTCCATCCTTTGTCTGCTTCTATTATCATCACTATAACGTCAGCATCTTCCATACTTCCAACCGCAGACTCTAAAACTGATTTTGAAAGCAAATCTCCCCCTTTTTGAACTCCGGGAGTGTCTAAAAATATTATCTGCGCGTCTGGGAGATGTTTTACTCCTAAAATTCTCATTCTTGTAGTTTGTGGTTTTGGACTTACAATACTTAACTTTGTTCCAAGTATGTTATTTAGTAGTGTTGATTTTCCAACGTTTGGTCTTCCTATTAATGCGACGAATCCAGCTTTAAAACTCATCTTTATATACCTCTTAGTAATAAATTTCTTTTAAATACAATCCTTCTGCAGGTGCTAAAAATTTGCCTTTTGAAGGGTTTTTAGCTTTAATTATATCTTCAAACTCCCTTAGAGACAAACTCCCTCTTCCTATAGCAACTAAATGTCCTACTATTCTACGAACCAAATTTCTCAAAAAATGAGATGCTGTTATTTCTATATCTATTATTTTACCATCATAATACAGCTTTATCTCTCTTAAATCAATTTCTTTTCTTAAGTAATCTCCTTCTTTTGCTAACGACGTTAAATCTTTGTATTTTTTTAGAATCTCAATTCCCTCAATCATTTTTAATATATCTAAATTTTTGTCAAAAAACCATCCTCTACCGTATAAAAATGGGTCTGGTTTTGTGTATATTCTATACAAGTATGTTTTTCCTTTTGCAGAAAATCGGGCGTTAAAGTTTAAATCAACCTCTTCTACTTTTTTTATTGATATATCTCTTGGAAGTTTAGCGTTTAGGTACGAATAAATGCTGGAAGGAGTTCTATACGAAAAGGTTTTAAAGTTTGCAACTTGATTTAAAGCATGAACTCCTGCGTCTGTCCTTCCGGAACCAATCAAGGTTATTTTTTCTTTAAAAAGTTCTTCAAGAAGGTCTTCTATAATCTGCTGTATGCCAGTTGCATTTTTTTGCCTTTGCCAACCACTGTACCTTGTACCTATATAAGCTATTGTAAGTTTATAGTTATACCTTTTTTCCATAAAAAATATTATAATTGATAAAAATTCTCTGGAGTAGGTTATGGATGCTTTATATCTTATATTGAAATACATTATCTCCATATTTGCTATAGTTGATCCTTTTGGAGCTATTCCTTTAATTGTTTCAGTATTAAAGAATTTTTCTGAGAAAGAAAGAGAAATTATTATCAAAAAGGCTTCTATTTATGGATGTTTTATACTAATATTCTTTTTATTTTTAGGAAACTTTTTTGTTAGAATATTAGGTGTTAGCATTGCTGATTTTCAGATAGCTGGTGGAATTATACTCCTTTTAATATCTATAAACATTATATTTGGACAACCTTTAAAAGAAAAGATACCTCCCGAAGAAATTTCTTTAATAAAAAAGTTAGAAAATGTAGCACTTATTCCAGTTGCTACTCCTATTCTGGCTGGACCAGGTGCCATGGTTACATCTATGACAATAGCATCATCTCAGGAAAGTTTTTTAAACCTTTTAATAGTAGCAATTTCAATAGTAATAACTTTTTTAATATCTTATTTCATCTTAAAAGCATCTAAATACATTCAAAAATTTTTAGGAGAAATATTTTTAGATATTGTTTCAAGGATGATGGGAATAATTATAATGGCATTAGCAGTTCAATTTATCGTGAAGGGCATAAAACAAAACTTTTTTAATATCTTACATTAACGAATTTAAGTATTCTTTATCTTTGAATTTTTCTTGGAATAGATTTATAAATTCTGCAGCTTCTTTGCCGTTTAATATTCTATGATCAAACGTAAAAGTCAGCTTAGCAATGTTATCTACTACTTTACCTACTGCAACAATTCCTGCACAGTCTGGAGGTATTATAGCATCGAATGATAAGATGTTATACATTCCCAAATTAGATATGGAAAAAGTAGATCCTTCTAAGTCTTCTTTTAAAAATCTACCTTCTCTTGCTTTTTGTTTTATTAATTCTAAATCTTTCGCTATATCTTTTAAGGTTTTTGCTTCAACATTTTTTATAACCGGTGCAAATAATTCTCCTGATACGTCAACAGCTATGGATATATTTACTGTAGGATATACGTAGTAGTATTCTTCGTCTGTTTTTGTTCTTAATTTTTCATATTTATATATACAGTCTCCTAAGATTTTTACAAACCAAGTAGTTATAGTGTATCCTGAATTCTTAGGAATATTTGAAAAATCTGCTTCTGTAAATATATGAAATACAGGAATTTCTATAGATTTTTTAAGGTTTTTAATTAGGCTTTTTCTTAAAGAGTTTATACTTCTTTTTATAGGTATGTTTTTCTCTATTATAAACTTTAAGACTTCATCGGTTGTTATTTTTTCTTTTTCAGGGTAGAGTTTTATAATATCTTCAGGATTTATTTGATAATCTTTAAGTAAGTTTATTACATCTTTGTCTAACTTTTGGTTTACTATGTACTCTTTTATATCTTTTTCATGTGCCGGGATAGGCAGTTTACCTTCTTCTTGTAGGGATTTTATATCTATTCCCACTTCTTTGGCTAAAACTTTTGCCATAGGAGATGCTGTAGAAGGAGGAAGTTTTTTTGTTTCAACTTCAATCTGTTCTGGTATCTTAATTTCTTCAATCTCTTGTTTGGCAGGTTCCACTTTTTTCTCTTCTTCTGGTTTTTGTTGTATTTGGGGCATTTCCTCCTTGCTCTCGGAAATTATCGCTATAACTGTTCCTACAGGGACTTGAGAACCTTCATCAAATAGTGTTTTTGTTAGATAACCACTTTTCATAGAATGGACTTCCATTATAGCTTTGTCTGACTCTACTTCTAAAATAGGTTCGTTGACTTCTACATAGTCTCCTTCTTTTTTTAGCCACCTGACTATTTTTCCTGTTTCCATTGTATCGGTTAGTTGTGGCATAACTATTTCATAAGCCATTTTGTTTTCCCCACTCTACTATTTTTGAATATATTTTTTCAGGTGTTGGAATTGCTAAAAGCTCTAACTTTCTGTTGTAAGGTATTGGCACATCTTCTCCTGCTATCCTTAAAGGAGGAGCGTCTAAGTTATAAAAACACTCTTCTAAAACACTGCTGACTATATGGGCTCCAAATCCACCATGTTTTGGATTTTCTTCTACCACTACAAATCTTTTTGTTTTTTTAACAGAATTTGTTAAAGTCTCTAAATCTAAGGGATTTAAAGAACCTACATCTATAACCTCAGCTGATACATTTAACGTTTTTTCTATCTTATCTACGACCTTCAAAACATCATGCACCATTTTTAAGTAAGAAAAAATTGTTATATCTTTACCCTCCTTTAAAACTCTTGCTTTAAAAGGGTTGTAATAACTATCTTTAGGAAGGTCAAACTTTTCAAAGTATAAAAGGGTATGCTCCAAGAATATAACTGGGTCATCTAATTTAATTGCTGTTTTTAGACCGTGGTAAGCTGTTATACAGTCAGAAGCTGTAAAAACTCTAAGCCCCGGAATACTTGCAAATAGGGATTCTAAACTTTGAGAGTGTTGAGATGCAAGTTGTTTTACAACGCCCTGTGGCATTCTGACAACCATAGGTAAAACAATTTTTCCACCACTCATATACCTGAGCTTTGCCATATTGTTTACTATCTGATCCATTGCAAGCATTGCAAAATTTGCCGTCATTATCTCTGCAATAGGTCTTAAACCTCCTAGAGCCATACCAATTGCAACACCTACAATAGAGTTTTCTGCTATAGGTGTATCTATTACTCTTTTCTCTCC
Organism: Sulfurihydrogenibium subterraneum DSM 15120; assembly: GCF_000619805.1. NCBI lineage: Bacteria > Pseudomonadati > Aquificota > Aquificia > Aquificales > Hydrogenothermaceae > Sulfurihydrogenibium > Sulfurihydrogenibium subterraneum. The sequence continues at coordinate 198,133 of NZ_JHUV01000009.1, forward strand.
ATACTTTGCATACAATCCTTCTGTAACCCTGTAATTACCTCCATAAAATCCTACATCTTCTCCAAGGATAACAACAGAACTATCTTCTTCCATTATTTCATCCATAGCTAAGTTTAAAGCTTCACGGTAAAACATTTTTACATACCTCACAGAGTACGTCTGTATAAAGCTCTATATTTTCAGGTTCAGGAGAGTTTTTAGCAAACTCAACAACTTCTTCTATCTCTTTTTCTACAAGGTTATCTATGTATTTAATATAACTTTCTGATAACAATCCAGAATTTTTTAATTTTTCAATAGGGTCTTTACTTTTTGCTATTTCCAGTTCTCTTGCAGACCTGTAGTTTCCGGCATCACTCATAGAGTGAGGTTCGTATCTGTAAGTAATTGCTTCTATAAAGTATGGTTTAGATTCTTCTTGAATGTACTCTTTTGCTTCTCTAACTGCTTTGTATACTTCAAACACATCCATTCCGTCAATTTGTTTTGAAAGCATATAAGGTTTTGCTTTTAGATAAAGGTCTGTTATTGCTGAAGCTTTATCTATCCGTGTTCCAATGGCATAGTAATTGTTTTCACATAAAAATAAAATCGGTAATTTCCACAGTGAAGCTAAGTTTAAAGATTCATAAAAATTTCCTGCATTTGTTGCACCATCTCCAAAAGCTACTAAAACACCCGTGTTTTCTCCTTTATACTTTCTTGCGTACGCCATACCTACGCTGTGGGGAATGTGTGCTCCTACTATTGCATTTCCTCCATAAAAGTTTAGTGAAGGTTCGTAAAAATGCATAGATCCACCTTTTCCTTTAGATATCCCAGTCTTCTTTCCAAATAATTCTGCCATTAAGTACTTTGGGTTTATCCCTTTTGCCAGTGCATAAACGTGGTCTCTGTAATGGACAAAAATATCTCCTTTGTCAAATGCTATAGTAGCTCCTACATGAACCGCCTCTTCTCCAATAGCTAAATGTAAAAAACCCCCAATGTTTCCTTTCATATACTCTTCTTTTGCTCTTAGTTCGAAAACTCTTCCAAGTTTCATAAAATAATAAAATTTTTCTGCTAATGATTGTTCCATTTTATTCTCCTAATTTAAGTTTTTGAGCTATTTTTGTAACTCTCCTTCCAAGGTATCTACAAATTTCTTTTTCGTCTTCATCCAATTCTCTAAAAATATCTCCAAATGTAACATGGGATGCACCGTATGGAGTTCCCCCAGATTTCGTTGTATTTAAGTTTTTTAATTCGTAAGGAATCCCAACTATTGAATAATAAAGAACCAAAATATTAATTTCCATAACTATACACCCCTTTAATTTTCAATCCTTATTCTTTAAATTTATTGTGTACTATTTAAAAAAACAATATTTAAAATATAACAGCGTTTGATTTTTTGACCCTATTTGGATATAATATATCTTCCAAAAACATTTGTGAGGTGATAAAGATGGGTTTTTTAGCAGAGTATAGAAAACATGTAGAAGAAAGGGCTAAGCTTGGTATACCGCCCTTACCTTTAAATGCAAAGCAAGTAGCGGCTGTAGTAGAGCTTCTTAAAGAGGTACCTATCATTGAAGAAGAGTTTTTAATGGATTTACTCGTCAACAGAGTTAGTCCGGGCGTTGATGAAGGAGCTTATGTAAAAGCTGCATTTTTAAACGATATAGTCCAAGGGAAAGCTCACTCTCCGGCCATATCTCCTAAAAAAGCAGTTCAAATATTAGGCACTATGCTTGGAGGTTATAACGTAAAACCGTTAATAGATGCACTTTCTCATAAAGACCCAGAAGTTGCTCAAGAGGCTGCAAACGCTCTTAAAAATACTCTTTTAGTTTACGATGCATTTAACGATATAGTTGAACTATCTAAAACAAACAAATACGCTAAGGAAGTTTTAGAGTCTTGGGCTAACGCAGAATGGTTCTTAAACAAAGAACCATTACCTGAAAAAATCACAGCTATTGTTTTTAAAGTTCCCGGGGAAACAAACACTGACGATTTTTCTCCAGCAACTGAAGCATCAACAAGAAGTGATATTCCTCTTCATGCACTCAGTATGCTAAAAGCAAAGATGCCAGATGCTATTGAAAAAATAAACGAGCTTAAAAAGTCTGGATATCCTGTTGCTTTTGTAGGAGACGTTGTAGGAACTGGTTCAAGTAGAAAATCTGCTGCAAACTCTTTAATATGGCACATAGGAAGGGATATACCTCATGTTCCAAACAAAAGAACAGGTGGAATTGTAATAGGTGGTATTATAGCTCCAATATTCTTCAACACTCTTGAAGATTCTGGGGCACTACCAATAGAAGCAGATGTTACAAAACTTGAGACAGGAGACGTTATAGAAATATATCCCTATGAAGGAAAAATAGTTAAAAACGGTCAGGTAGAATCAGAGTTTAAATTAAAACCAAACACTCTTTCAGATGAAGTAAGAGCCGGTGGTAGAATCCCTCTAATCATAGGAAGAGGATTAACAAGAAAAGCAAGAGAAGTTTTAGGACTTGGTGAAGATAACATATTCATAAGACCACAGCAACCACCAGAAAAAGAAGGAGTAGGATATACTTTAGCACAGAAAATGGTTGGTAAAGCCTGTGGAATGCCGGGAGTTAGACCTGGAATGTATGTTGAGCCTCAAGTATTAACAGTAGGTAGCCAGGATACAACTGGTCCAATGACAAGAGATGAGATAATAGAACTTGCAGCACTTGGATTCAGCTGTGATTTTGTTCTACAAAGTTTCTGTCATACTGCAGCATATCCAAAACCTGCAGACGTAAAACTCCATCACACCCTCCCTCCATTTATAATCAGTAGGGGTGGAGTATCTTTAAGACCTGGAGATGGAATTATACACTCTTGGTTAAACAGAATGGTTCTACCAGATACAGTAGGAACAGGTGGAGATAGCCATACAAGATTCCCAATAGGAATATCTTTCCCAGCTGGTTCTGGATTGGTAGCATTTGCAGCAGTTACGGGAACAATGCCTCTTGTTATGCCAGAATCTGTTTTAGTAAGATTTAAAGGAGAAATACAACCTGGAATTACTATAAGAGACCTTGTAAATGCAATTCCTTACTATGCTATAAAACAAGGTTTATTAACAGTTGAGAAGAAAGGTAAGAAAAATGTATTTGCAGGAAGAATTTTAGAGATTGAAGGATTGCCGTATTTAAAAGTAGAGCAAGCTTTTGAGTTTGCAGATGCATCAGCAGAAAGAAGTGCTGCAGCTTGTACAGTAAGATTAGATAAAGAACCTGTAATAGAGTATATACAATCAAACATAAAACTCATTGAAGCAATGATAGAAGCAGGATATCAGGATGCAAGAACATTAAGAAGAAGAGCAGATAAGATGAAAGCATGGCTTGACAATCCTACACTTCTTGAACCAGATGAAAATGCAGAGTACGCAGCAGTTATAGAAATAGATTTAAACGAGATTAAAGAGCCTATAGTAGCTTGTCCAAACGACCCAGATGACGTTGCTACACTATTAGAAGTTCTTGCTGACGAAAGAAGACCTAAGAGGATAGACGAGGTGTTTGTAGGAAGCTGTATGACAAACATAGGACACTACAGAGCCTTAGGAGAAGTTCTTAGAGGAGAAGGACAAGTACCTGTTAGACTCTGGATAGTCCCACCTACTAAGATGGACGAAAGACAACTAAAAGAAGAAGGTTACTACGCTATATATGGTCAAGCAGGAGCAAGATTAGAAGTCCCCGGATGTAGCTTATGTATGGGTAATCAAGCTAGAGTTAGAGATGGGGCTGTAGTATTCTCAACAAGTACTAGAAACTTTGATAACAGAATGGGTAAAGATGCTAAAGTTTATCTTGGAAGTGCAGAGCTTGCAGCTGTATGTGCAATCTTAGGAAGACTTCCAACTGTAGAAGAGTATATGAGTATAGTTCCTAAGAAGTTGGCTGGAAAAGAAGACGAGATTTACAAGTACCTAAACTTCCACCAAGTAGGAAAAGACGAGTTAATATATCTTACGGTATAAAATTTCTTGTTCCCCTGCTTTTGCGGGGGATCTTCTTTAACGATTATATTCATAAAGATATAAAAAATGATAATAAATTAAAAGAGGTTTGAAGGTTAATTTATAGATATTTACCTATTTCTTCTAACAATTCAAGTAAAACTATTTTTACGTTTTCTTTATCTGTTGCAATCAGAGGTAAAACCTTTATCTCTTCTCCCAAATCTAATGCAGTTCTTATATCTTCTGTACTCCAAGCACCTTTTAGATCCTGTTTATTACAACCAACCACAAAAGGAGCTGGATACCTTGATTCAAAATAGTTAATTATCCTTCTTGCCTCGTGGAATGTTGCTGGGTCTGTACTATCAACTAAAACAACTAATCCTACCATACCTTTACCTAAAATATCCCACATAAAATCAAATCTTGATTGTCCAGGTGTTCCGAAAAGATAAAGTGTGTGTTCATCATCTATTTTTATTCTACCGAAGTCCATTGCTACTGTAGTATGGTCTTTTTTCTCTTTTTCTCCTGCTTTCGTAGTCTTTGCCTCAGTTTTTACTGTTTCTATTTCGCTGATAGTATTTATAAACTGGGTTTTACCTGCTGCGTAAGGACCCGATATTACTATTTTTATCTTTTTCTCTGCCATTTTACAACCCTTTTATCTTAGATATAATTTTGTTAAGGAGTGTTCTTGTTAGGTCAAAACCTAACTTCCTTTCTTTCTTCTTCTCTCTCTGAATTATTCCGCAGGCTAAAAATCCATAAAGGGTTCTTTTTACAATTAGATCATTCACTTTAGAAATATAAATAATATCGGAAACTTTATTTTTCCCGTCAATCAGATGTAAGATTTTTTTCTCGTGATCTAATAAGAAAGCTTTTTTTGCTATCTCGTCCCAATTTTCTGTTTTTTCAAAGATTAAACCAAAATCAGATATTTTCCTTTCAACTTCTTCCTCTGTCAACTGTCTTGCAAGATACATGATTAATTTTTCAATAGGAATCTTGGACTTTATATCTGGAGGATACTTTATAAATCCAGATGTAAATGAAAATTTACCTTCTTTTAGGTTAAACAAATTAGGTAATTTGGCAACTAAAACGTTATAGATATCTTCTTTTGAAATTCCTTCTTTTTTTAAAACTGTTTCAAAATCTACATCAAGGTAAACGTAAAAAACTTTTTTAACTTCCCTTATGTAGATAATATCTCCTTCTTTAAAGTATACAGCGTAGTTTGAATCATCTTTTTCTATTACAAGAATACCATCTTTTTTATCTTTCTTTAAAACTTGAAATATGTCAACAAAGTTAAATATCCTTAAATCACCAGCTATAGCCATGGATTATTATCCTAACTCTGTTTCTAACTTTTTGATTGTTCTTTGTATTTCCATAAGTAAAAGTCCTAACTTTGCATTTGCTGGTGCTAATACTCCTAAAACTGCAACATCTTTAATACCTGTAAATATAACATATCCAGAAGAACCTTTTATGTAAAGCTGCTCTAATGTACCTTTATTCAATTCTGCCGTTACTCTTTCTCCAAGAGACAGTATCGCAGCGCCCATTGCTGCTACTCTATCTTCATCTGCTCCCGGTGGTAATACAGATGCGATAGCTAAACCGTCAACACTGACAAGTACTGCCCCTTCTGCTCCAGCATCTCTTACTAAACTTTCCAATATCTCATAATACTTTACAGCCATGATACCCTCCAGATTAAATGTTTAACAATTTTTCCTTACATTCTTTTACAAACATCTCTCTTTTTTTATTATCTGGTATTTCTTCGGCAAGATTGTGGAAAAATTTTACCACAGAAAATTTATTCACCGTGTTTGTTTTAAAAAACTCCTGCCTTTTTTTATTAAACAAAAATTTACCAAATGGTCCTATATACTTTATAAAGATAGTACCGATTTCATTAAGAACCTTCTCAATGTCTATATTTTCTGATTCTTGGTTATTTAGACTTCCTTCTGTTAATATTTCACTTAAATTAGGGGGTGTATTTACTATATCTATATTTTCTTGAGATTTAATGGAATCTTCCTTTGTATCTTCCTTTAAAATATCAAGTAAGTCTGGGGTTTTTATTTGTTTAACTTCTTCATCTAATACGTTTGAGGTTAAAACTTTTTCCAGCTCAGTTATATTTGAATCTATATAAACTTCTTCTTTGACCATTTCATTCTTTTTAAAAGACACAGGTGTTTCTTTTTTGTCTAAGTTAAATTCTTTTTCGTTTAAATCACTTTCTTTATCTTTCAACTGTTTTTCGTATATCTCTATGAGTTGTTTTTCAAAGGGTTTAATTTCTTTTGCTAAATCTGATGCTGCCACCTTTAAAAGTGAAAAGTTTGGTTTTCCAATATGGATCATACCTATTGCTATATCTTTACTAATGTAATATACAAACATTGAAAAATCTTTATTTTTATTTTCAGAAAATAAAAATTCTGCATTAAAGTTTTTTATAGCTTCTTCAATTTCCAAAGACCTTTCTATCATTCTTGCAAAGTTTGATTCTATATTTTGAAAGCTCCCTGTATATTTAGAAACAAAAACTTTACCTTTAACAAATACACCAACGTAATAAAGTTTAGTATCGTTATATACCTTATTTAAAAGATTGAAAATCTCGTCTTTTACTTCCATAAGCTGTTAAAGCTCACCTTTTTCTAACTTTTCCATTATTGCTTTAATGCTCATTCTCATTCTGTCAAAAGATTCAGCTAACTCTTCTAACTCGTCTCCTGTTTTTTCTATATGTATTTGATAATCTAAGTTTCCCATACTTACTTCATGCATACCATTAGCGACTGTTTTTAATTTACTAACTATTTTATCGTCTATAATCTTTTTAATTCCAAACACTGGAATAAGAAACATTATTTGAGAGATAATTACCGCTAAAATTGATTTTGATAAAGCACCCTGAACATTTGATGAAGCCAGCATAAAATAAACTAACCCCCCTACAAATAAAGATCCAACAAATGATCCACTAAGTACTATTATAAAAATTTTTTGAGATATGGACGCTTTTTCCATTTTAAACCCCCTTTTACACGACTTATAATTCTTTTCGGTTAATTTTTAAAAAACTTAAAAAATTATATAACAAAAATATCTCCAAAATCATTGTTGTTACATTTATAACTGATGAGACAGTGTGTACGTTAGAAAATTGGGAGTGTAGTGTTTCAGCTTTTTCTTTTTGTTTTTCTTCTAATGCTTGAACGTACTCTCTTTGTATAGATTTTGCCATAGGAAGCAGGCTTCTATCTTGAGCCATATTTAATATAACTATGGCACCAACACTTACTAAAAACCATTTTAAGGTTTTTACAATTTCTTTATCTTTAAAAGATAATACTCCTATGATTGTATATATAACTACTCCTAAAATCCAATTGATTTTAAAATAGTATGGAAATATAAGTTGCATAATACTTCCAGCGGTAATTTTGTCAAAGTTTGAGAAAAGAACGGGAGCAACTACAAAGGATAGAAATACATTGCTCCCTATTAAGATACTTATTAATAAGACAATCGCAAAAGTAATATATTTATTCAACAATTTCTAATCCACTAAAGAAAAATGGTATCTCGTAAGCTGCTGATTCAGGCGAGTCTGAACCATGAACTGCATTCTCTCCTACGTTTGTTCCGTAGAGTTTTCTTAGTGTGCCTTCTTCTGCTTTTGATGGGTCTGTAGCTCCCATAATCTGTCTTACTCTTGCTATTACGTTTTCTCCTTCCCATACCATAGCAACTATTGGTCCAGAAGACATAAACTCACAAAGCTCATCATAAAAAGGTCTATCTTTGTGTACTATGTAAAATTTTCCCGCTTGCTCTTTCGTAAGTTTTAACTTTTTTAAAGCAACTAACTTAAATCCTTCTTCTTCAAACCTTGAGATAATTTTTCCTACTACATTTTTTCTTACTGCATCTGGTTTTGCCAACACTAAAGTCCTTTCCATAAACTGTCCTCCTGATGTGATTTTTATCAAATTATAACACAAAAATGTTATAATAGTTTTAAAATCTTATTTGGAGGGATATTATGGCAACTATATTTGAAAACATTCAGCAACTCAATGAAAGATTAAAAGATGTTGTTTCTGTTGAAAATGGGAAAGTATCTATTTTAGATGAAAAAAAACTTAGAGAAGAAGTTATTGATGACCTTATATATACCGCTGTATTTTCTAAAGATTATGACCTTAAAGAAGAAGTTAAGTACCTAATAAGAGAGATAGCTAACGAGTTTGGTGCTATTGCAGCTTCTATACATGATTTGTATATGGCTGTTGGTAGAGGAGAGACTAAAAACTTTACTACTCCAGCTGTTAACATTAGAGGAATGACCTACGACGTTGCAAGAAGAATGTTTAAAGTTGCTTTAAAAAATGATATAGGAGCTATGATTTTTGAAATAGCCAAGTCAGAGATAGAGTACACTTATCAAAGACCTTCTGAGTATGCAACTTGTGTTTTAGCAGCTGCTATAAAAGAAGGATATAAAGGTCCTGTTTTTATACAGGGAGACCACTTCCAATTTTCCGCGAAGAAGTACTTTGAAAATCCAGAAAAAGAATTACAAGCTATTAAAGACCTTACAAAAGAAGCTATATCAGCAGGTTTCTACAACATAGATATAGACCCTTCTACTTTGGTAGATTACTCAAAAGAGTCTTTGAAAGACCAGCAGTATCATAACTATCTAAACACTGCAAAAATGACAGACTACATAAGAGAGATACAACCAGAAGGCATAAACGTATCTATTGGAGCTGAGATAGGACACATAGGCGGTAAAAACTCAACTGTAGAAGAATTTGAGGCATTTATGGAAGGATATCTTCAAACTATCACAGAACAAATAGGAATATCAAAAATATCCGTTCAAACAGGAACAGAGCATGGTGGTATACCACTTCCTGACGGAACTGTTGCAAAGGTAAAACTTGATTTTGACGTTTTAAAGAATATTGGAGAAGTGGCAAGGAAAAAGTATGGTTTAGGTGGAACAGTTCAACACGGAGCTTCTACATTACCAGAAGAGCTTTTTGACAAGTTTCCACAAAATAACTGCTGTGAGATACACCTTGCAACAGGCTTTCAAAACATAATGTTTGACCTTGCACCAGAAAAGTTTAAAGAAGAAGTTTACAAGTTTATAGAAGAAAACTTTAAAGATGAATGGAAAGAAGGAATGACAAGAGAGCAGTTTTTATACAAATCAAGAAAAAGAGGAATGGGACCATTTAAATATCAGTGGTGGACTTTAGAAAACAAAGAAGAAATCTTAGATGCTATTGAGAAAAAGTTTGAGTTTTTATTTGAAAAATTAAACGTTTTTGGAACAAAAGAGTATACAGATAAGTATATAAACCTCATTAAAATGCCTTACGTAAAAGGTTCAACAAAAGACGTTCAACAAAAAGCACAAGATATAAAGTTAGAGGCAGGAGCTGACTAATTTGTTAGATAAACAGATAAAAGCAATAAAAGAGATATACAGAGAGTTTGATAAGGTAAGGGTAAAACACAAACCAATAATTGTAGGAAAGTTTGCCCTTACCGTTTATACACAAGGTATGTATCCTGCCAACATTATATCTTTAATTTATCCTGATATTCCACTTTTAGAGAAAATACTTTCAGACCTTGGATATCAAAGGTTTGGAGATTTGTGGTTAAAAGATGATTTAAACGTAGAAGTAAGCAAAGATTTTTATCTTTTAACAGGTATGTTAAATCAAATAGAAGTAGATAAAGAGGAAATCTTAAACGTTATATCCTTAGAAGACCTTATACTTGATATGATGAAGTATTGTGTAGAAGGAGATGACTTAGTTTGCGACCTTGTAAAAATGATTATAAAGTCTTACTACAAGGCTTTAGATTTTCATTATATGTACCAGAGAATAACAGACAGAAGGTTTATACCAAAGATAAAAGAGTATAAAAAGTTGGCGGAGGCTTAAATATGGATTTAAATAACTTTATATTAGAAGAAGAAAGAAAGTATCCAAATGCAACAGGGTCTTTATCAAGGGCTTTAGTAGCGTTGGAATCTGCCACAAAAGTTATAGCATCTCACGTCAGAATGGCAGGACTTGTAGATATTTTAGGTAAAGCAGGTAAAACAAACGTACAAGGTGAAGAAGTACAAAAATTAGACGAACTTGCAAATAACATACTTATTGAGTATCTATCGAAATCAGGAGAGTTTTTTGCTCTTGCGTCAGAAGAGTTAGACAAGCCTATCTTCCCAGAAGAAGGAAAAGATGCTAAGTATATCATAGCTTTTGACCCTTTAGATGGTTCTTCCAACATAGATGTAAACATAAGTATAGGAACTATATTCTCTATTCACAAAAGAGTTAACTCTGACGTGTCTGACTTTTTACAGGAAGGATATAAACAGGTAGCTGCAGGGTATGTTATATACGGGTCTTCTACTATGTTTGTTTTATCAACAGGCAACGGTGTAAATGGATTTACGTTAGACCCTTCTGTAGGAATGTACCTACTTTCCCATCCTAATATGAAAATACCAGAAAAAGGTAAGATATACTCAATTAATGAATCTAACGATAAAAAATGGATAGACAAAGGATTAAAAGAATACATCGAATCTTTAAAAGACGAAGGCTACACTTCAAGATATATAGGCTCTATGGTTGCAGACGTTCACAGGACATTAATAAAAGGTGGTATCTTTGCTTACCCTGCAGACGTAAAAAGTAAAAACGGAAAACTAAGACTCCTTTATGAAGCTTCTCCAATGGCGTTTTTAATTACTCAAGCAGGGGGATATGCCACAACAGGAAAAGAAGATATTTTAAACATAAAACCAACTGATATCCATCAAAGAGTGCCTGTCTTCTTAGGTGGAAAGTACGAAATAGAAAAATTAAAAGAATATCTAAAAGATGGATAAGTACATAGTTTTAGCTATTGGCGGGTCTATTGGAACTATTTTGAGATATCTTACAGGTGTATATTCTGCAAAGATATTAGGAGCTGACTTTCCCTATGGAACGTTAATAGTAAACACAGTTGGGTCTTTTATACTGAGTTTTTTCATGATTTTATTTTTGGAAAAATTATCTTTAGACCCTTTGTGGAGACTTTTTATAGCAGTTGGATTTTGTGGTAGTTATACTACCATGTCTTCTTTTACTTATGAAACATTTGGACTTTTAATGGATGGAGATTATATAAAAGCTGGATTAAATATATTTTTAAACGTGTTTCTATCTTTTGCATCAGCATTTTTAGGAATAGTTTTTGCGAGGATGCTGTTATGAAAATAGAAGGTGAAGCTTTACTTTTAAGAATACATATAGGAGAAGCTGATAGGTACGAAGGAAAACCACTTTATAAAAAGATTGTACAAATTTTAAGAGAAAATCACATTGCAGGTGCAACTGTTCTTAGGGGTATATTAGGGTATGGAAAATCTACCGTTGTACACTCTGCATCTATTTTAGATTTATCTGAGGATTTGCCAATAATAGTTGAAGTTATAGACAGTCAAGAGAAAATTGAAAATATAATTCCAATCATAGAAAAGTATGTTAAAAATGGTTTAATTACAATGGAAAAAGTAAAGGTAATTAAATATACTGCTGAAGGAGAATAGTTTGTTTGCAGGAATAGAGGTTAAAGATAAAATATTTATTGTTTCCTTTATGGATAACAACAGAAATGTGAAAGGTATATTTAAATTTTATAAAGAAGGGCTTTTGTGGTTTTTAGACCATTATACTCCAGAGGTTATTGCTGTAAACTACGATTTTGGAGTTAGTTCAAAACTATCCCTTACAAACAAAGCTTACTCAAATCTTTACAGAGATATAATTGAAACTTTTGAATATAGACAAGTAGATAAAAAAAGTTTTAGAGAGAAAGAAAAGAGAATTTTTAAATCTAACGTAGAGGAGTTTTGGAAAAAGATAATACATAAAGATATTTTGCCAGCAGATACACCTGAAGGTTTAGAGCAAAGACTTTACAATCTACCAAAAAGTGGAATAAGATTAAATAGAAAGCTTTTATCTCAAGATAAAAAATTTATCGGTAAAGAGTTAGATGCTGTAGTTTTATCCTTTGCAGCTTACAGCTTCTATAACAACAGATTTGAAACGATAGACCACGAAGGAGGAATATGGATTATACCCCGCTATACATATGTTCCTAAAAAAGAAAGAGAACAAGAATCATCTCAAGAGCCAGCTTAACTGATAAGCCAGTAGTCCTACATATTCTCTTATTGCTTTAGTAGAGTCCTGTAAAACGTTCATCTTAGGAAAGTAGCTGTAAATTGTGTATTTTTTATCCATTTTAAAATCTGTTGGATAAGGAATAACATCAAGTCCTACCCTTTGAAAAACCATTACAGACCTTGGCATGTGGTATGCAGAAGTGACTAAAATAATTTTTTTAAACCCATTTTTTTCACATATCTTTTTAACAAAAAAAGCGTTTCCCAGCGTATCTCTGCTGTTTACGTCTGTGTAAATCATAGATTTTTCTACTCCAAGCTCATTTAAAACGTTTTTCATAACCTCAGCTTCAGGAAGGTTAGTTATAGCGGATCCTCCCGATAAGATTATAGGAAGATTTAACTTTTTATGTAAAACAAAACCTGTTAAAACTCTTTTTAAGGAGTCTTCTGTTAAAATGCCTGTGTTATAACTTCCTCCCCCTAAAACAACTATAACATCTCCATTTAACTCTTTGACTACAGGATACTTACTTTCTAAAGGTTTAAGTAAAGTATCTTTTACAGGCTCTATTGAAAGTAGATAGATAAAAAATCCAGATAAAAATGAAATAGTAAAAATTTTTCTATCTTTCCTTCCAAGATAAGCTATAACACCAAAAATAACAACAAAAAGCCCTGGAGGTAATATAAAGAAAGTTATTAATTTTTTTAAGAAAAACATCTCACACCTTTAAATTGTGTTAGAATTATAATACCATATTTACAACTAATTAGGAGGACTACGGTTGCCTTTAATCGTTCAAAAGTACGGCGGAACTTCTGTAGGTAATATAGAAAGAATAAAAAATGTAGCAAAAAAAATAAAAAAAGCTGTAGATGAAGGAAATCAAGTAGTGGTTGTTTCCTCTGCAATGACGGGAGAGACTGATAGATTAATAGGTCTTACAAGAGAGCTGTCAAGCAGACCAAACCCAAGAGAACAGGATATGGTTGTAGCAACTGGAGAGCAAGTTGCTATAGGTTTAGTTGCAATAGCACTTCAAGAGTTAGGTGTACCTGCTATTAGTTTAACAGGTTGGCAAGTACCTATCATAACAGACAACGTCCATACAAAAGCAAGGATAAAAAAGATAGATACCCATAGAATAAGAAAACATCTCGATGAAGGAAAAGTTGTTATAGTAGCTGGATTTCAAGGTGTAAGTGAAGATGGAGATATTACAACCTTAGGTAGAGGAGGGTCTGATACTTCAGCGGTAGCTTTGGCTGCAGCGTTAAAGGCTGACGTATGTGAGATTTACACAGATGTTACTGGAGTTTTTACAGCAGACCCAAGAATAGTGGAAAATGCAAGGAAAATACCTGTAATATCTTACGAAGAAATGATGGAAATGGCATCTTTAGGCTCAAAAGTAATGCAGATAAGGTCTGTAGAGTTTGGAGCCAAGTATGGCGTTAAAATACATGTAAGGTCATCTTTTAATGATGAAGAAGGAACTTGGATAATGGAGGAGAATGAAGAGATGGAAAAAGTAGTAGTAAGAGGAATTTCTCACGAATTAAAAGAATCAAGAATAACAGTTGTTAGAGTGCCTGACAAACCAGGTGTTGCTGCAAAACTTTTTAAAGCATTAGGAGAAAAAAATATAGTTGTTGACATGATAGTTCAAAACGTTTCCCACAAAGGGTTTACTGACATATCATTTACAGTTAACAAAACAGATGCAGATTATGCTGAAGAGATAGCAAGGGAAGTGGCAAAAGAAGTTGGAGCTGAAGATGTTGAAAGAAACGATAAAATTGCAAAAATCTCTGTTGTAGGTCTTGGTATGAAAACCCACTCAGGTGTTGCAGGAAAAATGTTTGAAGTCCTTTACAAAGAAGGAATTAACATATACGCAATTTCTACTTCTGAGATAAAGATATCTTGCCTTATAGATGAAAAGTATGCAGAGCTTGCAGTAAGAGCTCTTCACGAAGCATTTATAGAAAATATGGAAGGTGATATTCAGTATGAGTAAAGTAAAAACCTTTACCTTTACAAAGGATATTAAAAAAGTTTTAGTTGCAAATAGAGGGGAGATAGCTACCAGGATAATTAGAGCCTGTAAAGAGCTTGGAATTAAAACTGTAGCTATTTACTCTGAAGCAGATGCAAAAAGTATATACGTTAAAAAAGCTGATGAAGCTTACCTAATTCCAGGAGACCCTATCCAAGCTTATTTAAACTATTTTAGAATAGTTGACCTTGCAAAACAAACAAAGTGTGATGCTATACATCCGGGATACGGATTTTTATCAGAGAACCCAGAGTTTGCAGAGTACTGCTGGAAACAAGGAATTATATCTATTGGACCTCATCCAGATCATATAGCTCTTTTTGGCGATAAAATGGCTGCTAAGAAAAAGATGAGAGAGCTTGGAGTACCTGTTTTACCAGGAAGTGATGAGCCTATTTCGGATATTAAAAAGGCAAAAAAGATAGCAGATGAAATAGGTTATCCAGTGATATTAAAAGCTGCCTTTGGTGGTGGCGGAAGAGGAATGAGAATAGTAAGAGAAGAGTCAGAATTTGAAGATTTATTTAAATCTGCTTTCAACGAAGCTAAAAAGTTCTTTGGAAGAGGCGATGTATTTATAGAGAAGTATGTTGAAAATCCAAGACATATAGAAATACAAATAATGGCAGATAAGTACGGAAACGTAGTCCATTTAGGAGAAAGAGACTGTTCAATCCAAAGAAGACACCAAAAAGTAGTTGAGATAGCAAGGTCTCCAACTTTAAACGAAGATGTAAAAAAAGAGTTATACAGAACTTCTGTGAAAGCAATGTTTAAAGTTGGATATGAAAATGTTGGAACAATAGAGTACCTTGTTGATGAAAAAGATAATTTTTACTTTATTGAGATGAATACAAGACTTCAAGTTGAACACACTGTTACAGAAATGGTTACAGGTGTAGATATAGTCCAGCAGATGATAAAAATAGCTCAAGGAGAAAAGTTAGGTTTTCTACAAGAAGACATATCAATGCGTGGATACGCAATAGAGTTTAGAGTTAATGCAGAAGACCCTAAAAGAAACTTTGCTCCATCGGTAGGTGCAATAACTTCTTACCACTCTCCAGGAGGACCTGGTGTTAGAGTAGACGCGGCTGTTTATAAAGATTACGTAATACCCCCTTACTATGATTCTATGATAGCAAAACTATCAGTTTGGGCTTTAACATGGGATCAAGTTGTAAACAGGGCAAGAAGAGCTTTAGATGAGTTTATAGTTAGAGGAGTCCCTACAAACCTACCATTACTTAGAGCCATAGTTAGAGATGAAGATTTTATAAAAGGTAAGTTTACTACAAGATACATTGAAGAAAAACTCCCAACCTTTAACTTAGAGGATAAAACAGCTAATTTAGAAGATTTAGTAGCTGCAATAGCAGGAGCAATCGCTGCATACCATAAAATTTAAGGAGGTTTTAAGATGTCTATAATTGTTGACGTTTTTGGAAGAGAAGTTTTAGATTCTAGAGGAAATCCAACAGTTGAAGCTACAGTTGTTTTAGAAAGTGGAGCTACTGGGTCTGCAATAGTGCCAAGCGGAGCATCAACTGGAGTAAACGAGGCTTTAGAACTAAGAGATGGAGATAAAAAAAGATTCTTAGGAAAAGGTGTTTTAAAAGCTGTAGAAAACATAAATACAAAAATAGCTGACCTTTTAATCGGAGAAGAGTCTGAAGACCAAGTTAGAATAGACAGAATAATGATAGAAGCTGACGGAACAGAAAATAAATCAAAATTTGGCGCAAATGCTATACTTGCTGTCTCTTTAGCAGTAGCAAGGGCAACTGCAGCAGAAAAAGAAATCTCATTATTCAGATACTTAGGTGGATGTAATGCAAAGGTTTTACCTGTACCTCTTATGAACGTAATCAACGGTGGAGCCCATGCAGATAACGACCTTGACTTTCAAGAATTTATGATAGTACCTGTATGTGGTGGTTCTTTTAAAGAAGCTTTAAGAGCAGGAGTAGAAACGTTCCACGTGTTAAAATCAGTTTTAAAAGAAAAAGGCTACTCAACTAACGTGGGAGATGAAGGAGGTTTTGCACCTGCGTTAAAGTCAACAAAAGAAGCTCTTGATTTACTTCTGCTGGCAATTGAGAAAGCTGGATATACTCCAGGGGAAGATATATTTTTAGCTTTAGACGCTGCTTCATCAGAGTTTTACGAAAACGGAAAGTACAGATTTGAAGGTAGAGAATTAACCAGTGAAGATATGATTGTCCTTTATGAAGAGATAGTAGGAATATATCCAATTGCATCTATTGAAGATGGTCTTGCAGAAAATGACTGGGAAGGATGGAAAAACCTAACTGCAACATTAGGAAACAAAGTACAACTTGTTGGAGATGATCTTTTCACAACAAATCCAAAGATAATATTAGAAGGTATAAAAAATAACGTTGCAAACTCTGTTTTAATTAAATTAAACCAAATAGGTACTTTAACCGAAACGTTAGATGCTATAGAACTTGCAAAAAGTAATAACTATACTGCTGTAATATCCCACAGGTCTGGAGAAAGTGAAGATACATTTATAGCTGATTTATCAGTTGCAACAAACGCAGGACAGATAAAAACAGGTTCAGCTTCAAGAACCGATAGGATAGCAAAGTACAACCAACTACTAAGAATAGAGGAAGAACTTGGTAAAGATGCAATATTTAAAGGAAAAGAAGCTTTCAAGAAGTTTAGATTTTAATCAAAAACTTATAGACCGCAGCTTAAAGGCTGCGGCTGTTATTTTGCTCATAACAGCCATTTACACTATTGGCTTTGGAGACAATAACATTTTTGAGTACTTTAAAAAAGTAGAAATCAGAAACAACCTACAGGCTCAAATAGATTCTATAAAGAAAGAAAATGAAGACTTAAACAAAAAAATATACTATTTACAAAACGACCCATTTTATGTAGAAAAAATAGCAAGGGAAAACCTTGGACTTATGAAAGATAATGAAGAAGTTTACGTAGTTGTAGGTATGAAAAAAGAGCCGAAAGAAGAAAGCCAAGAGAATAAAAATCAAGAAAGATGGATAGATAAAATAAAAGCAAAATACCAGCAATTTAAACTACAATGAAGCAGATTCAGCTATTTATGTTTGATTTAGACGGGACTTTACTTGACTCATCAGAAGATATAGCCATTGCGGTAAATTACGCATTTGAAAAGTTAAGTATTCCACAAAAAACCACTCAAGAGATAGTGTCAAAAGTAGGATACGGGGCTAAAAAACTTATAGAAGACTTAATACCAGATTACCCACAGGACATTAAAGAGAAAGCTTTAGAACTTTTTAGAGAATTTTACTACAAAAACCCCGTTATTTACTCAAAACTTTACGAAGGTGCTCAAGAAACGGTTATAAAATTAAAAGAGAGTGGAAAATCAGTAGCGGTAATTACAAACAAGTACGAAGAATTATCAAAAAAAATATTAGATAAACTGGAAATTTTAAACTACATAGATTTAGTTGTTGGAGCTGATACAACACCTGAAAAAAAACCAAGTCCTTTACCAGTTTTTTACGCTTTAGAAAAGCTAAAACCTGAAAAACAAAACTCAATTCTTATTGGAGATAGTGAAACAGATATCTTAACAGCAAAAAATTCACAGATAAAAAGCTGTCTTGTTTTACACGGTTATGGAAATAAACAGCTTGCTTTATCTTTAAATCCAGATTACGTAATAAATAGCCTAAAAGAAATAGAGGTGTGATTATGGCTCAAAATTGGAGAACAAAAATATCTTTTAACACCAAAGAAGAGACTTACATAAGAGGATATCCTTTAACCCAGATGATAGGAAAACTTTCATTTTCTGAAGGCATCTATCTACTTTTAAAAGGAGAGCTCCCAACAGAAAAAGAAAAAAAGATGTTTGATGCAATATTCGTATCTGTTATAGACCACGGAGTAGCTCCACCTTCAGTAGTTGCACTTAGAAACGTTATATCAGGAGGAAATAGTCTTCATGTAGGAGTGGCAACTGGAGTCCTTACATTTGGAGATTACCACGGTGGAGCTTTAGAAGATGCTATGAGATTTTTGCAAGAGTATGCAAAAGATGAGGAAGATGTAGAAGCTGTCGCTACAAGACTTGCAGAGAAAGTAGTAAAAGAAAAGTGGAAAATATCAGGATTTGGACATAAATATTACAAAGACTTTGACCCAAGGACAAAAAAACTTATGGATTTAGCAAAGGAGCTTGGACTTTTTGGAATACATTGCAGACTTGCTCTATCTTTAGAAGAAGAAATATACAAGCTAAAAGGTAAAAAACTTGTGTTAAATGTAGACGGTGCAATTGCTGCTATCACTTCTGATATGGGGTTTGATTACAGACTTGGAAAAGGATTTTTTATAATAGGAAGAATTCCAGGACTTGTTGCCCACGCCTTTGAAGAACTAACCCAAGAGCCACCTTTCAGAAGGTTAGATGAAGAAGAGATTGAATACCAAGGGCATCCACCGAGAAACCTTGAATAGTAATGAACTTAGAAAAGGATAAAACAAAGAGAAACCTTCTTATATTCTTCATTTCGTTTATACTGTTTTTAGGTGGAAACTACTACATTTTTAGCAAACTTGAAAAAGTTAAAGATGTACTTAATCCTTATCTGTTTTTGTTTATTTTAAACATTGACGTAATTTTTTTCATAATCATCTTTGCATCTTTACTTAGATACATTATAAAAATATTTTTCCAAGAAGGTATCAAAGGAAAACTACGGCTTAAACTTACAGTAATACTGGTATTAATGATTATTATCCCTTCAATGATACTTTTTACAGTGTCTGTATCTATAATATCCAGCGCTACAAACCTCTGGTTTTCTGGAAAAGTAGGAAATGCACTTGGTAAATTAGACACGATAATAACTCAAAATATTACATCTAATCAAGAATGGGTTCTTAAAGTATATAAATCTATTAAAGAAGGTGTGATACACCCAAAAGACACAGTAGATTTTTTAGGACTTAGAACAGTTGCTATAAACGATAACGAAGGAAGACTCTTAGAATTTTACGGAAAACCTTACGATAGAGAGATACTAAATGCTCTTGGAAAAGAAGGTTTTACAATATATCAAAATAAGGTTGTTTATCAAGACAAATTAGATAATGATAGAAAAATACTTTTAGTTTACGAGCTTCCAAAAGATATAATCCTTTCAAAAGAAGATACGGCTTTAATCCTTGAAATTTACAACCAACTGAGATTTTACAAAACACCTATCCGTATAGGCTACATTCTTATATTACTTACAATTACCATATCTGTTATATTTGCTGCCTTTTGGCTCAGTAGATTTATAATAACAAATATAACAAAACCAGTAGAAGCTCTTGTAGATGCTTCTAAAAGACTTTCTGAAGGGGACTTGTCTATAAAGATAAACTTGAAAGCTCAAGATGAGTTTGGAATCTTAATAGAAGAGTTTAATAAAATGGTAGATAGATTAAACATTCTTTATAAAAAGTTAGAGGAAAGAAACAACATACTTAGAAAAAATAAAGAGTATTTAGAGGCAATTTTAAACAACATAAGAGCAGGTGTAGTTTACTCTTCTGAAGACAGTAAAATAGAAAACATAAATCTTTCTGCTAAATCTATCTTAGGAGAAAGCATTGAAAAGTTCAAAAGAAAGCACATAAAAGACTTTGCTAATGAGTACAAACTGGATTTATCTAACGAAAAAGAACAGATATTAGATATAAACGGCAAAACTTTAATAATTAAAATAACACATATATCAAAAGATGGATATGTTATAGTTTTTGATGACATTACAGATATAATATCAGCGCAAAAACTGAAAATGTGGAAAGAAGTAGCCCAGAGAATAGCCCATGAAATCAAAAACCCACTCACACCAATAAAACTCTCTGCAGAGAGGATAATAAACCAGTGGAAAAAGAAAAATCCAAATATAGACCAAATTATAGAAAAATCAACTTCAATTATAATCTCTGAAACAGAACATCTATCTCAGCTTGTTAGGGAGTTTAACCAGTTTGGTCTTTCCTTCTCAGATTTTGAAAAAGAAAGTTTAGACTTATGTCAGCTTCTGAATGAAACAGCTGAAAGCTACATAGATGAACGTTTTAAGGTTGAGATAGAGTGTTTGTATAAACCTGTAATTAAAGGAAATAAAAAACTTTTAAAACAAGCATTTTCAAACATAATTCAAAACTCCTACGAAGAAGCTGATTACTTAAAAATAACTGTCAAATCTGAAGAAAACAGTGTATTAATTTTATTTGAAGACAATGGAAAAGGAATACCAAAAGAAGATTTAGATAAAATATTTATACCATATTACTCTAAAAAACCTAAAGGTAGTGGGCTTGGAATGGCTATTACAAAAGAGATAATAGAAAATCACGGTGGTAAAATACAAGCTTTAGAAAGCAATAAAGGTGCAAAGATTTTAATAATACTCAAAGAGGAATAATATGAATATTAAAAAAGTTTTTTACGAAGATTTATTATTAGACATAAAACTTGATAAATCTACAAAAGATGTAGAACCTAAACCAGTATTTTTCGGCCAAGAACGTGTTGAAAATGCTTTTAGAATTGGATTAAGTGTAAAAAAGGAAGGCTATAACTTATATGTAGCAGGTCCCGATGGAATAGGAAGAACTATTTACACTAAAAATAGACTTGAAGAAGAGGCATTAAAGTATCCAACACCTGAGGATATTATTTACTATTATGATTTTGAAAATCCTTTTCGTCCAAAATTTTTAAAGGTAAAAGCTGGATTAGGAAAAATACTTGTATCTCTTGTAGATGAAGTTTTGAATATTTTGAAAAGAGAAGTTTACAAAATATTTGAGAGTAAAGAATACGAAGATGAAGAAGCTAATATATTAAGGTCTGTAGAGGAAAAAAGAGAAGAACTATTTGAAAGCTTAAGAGATGAAGCACAAAAATATAACCTTGGAGTGATCATAACTCCAAGAGGAATAGAACTTTTTCCGATAATTAATGGTAGAGTTATAACAAACTTAAAAAACCTATCAGAAAAACAGTTTGAAGAGTATCAAGAGAATCTTGATAAATTTGATTCTAAATTCAGGGATTATATAAGGCAACTTAGAGAATTAGATCATCAAGTTGAGGATCTTTTAAAAAGTTTAAAAGTTAAAGTCTCAAAATTTAAAATAGACAGTATATACTATAAATTAGAGAAAACTTTTGAAAATAACCCACAAATTCTCAATTTTATTGAATATCATAAAAAGAATGTTATTGAAAATATAGATGTATTTATAGAACTAAGATATGCAGAAAAAAATCCATTTGTATTAAAGAGTTTAGAAAAAGAATTAGAAAGTTTTCAACTTAATCTTATAGTAGATAACTCTAATACAAAAGGAGCTCCTATAATAATAGAGACAAATCCAAGTTTTAAAAATCTCTTTGGAGGTATAACATACCAAGCAGAATTGGGAGTTCTTTATGCAAATCATAAAAATATATTTGCAGGCAGTTTTCATAAAGCAAACGGTGGTTTTCTTGTTTTGTACATAAAAGACCTTTTAAAAAATATCTTCTTATGGGAAGCTTTTAAAAAGGCTATAGTAAATAAAGAAGTTTACATAAATCAAGATTACACCTTAGGATTGTACTCCTTACAAGTTGGATTGGATCCAGAGCCAATTCCTTTAGATATTAAAGTAATTTTAATTGGTGATAGTTTTACTTATGACCTTTTATCTGAATATGACCCAGAATTTAAAAAAATTTTTAAGATAAAAGCAGAATTCAATCCGATAGTAAAAATTAACGATGATATCCTAAATAAATTTCCAACTTTAGTTAAAAATATAGTATCTTCTGAAGATTTAAAAGATGTTTCAAAAGAAGGTTTACAAGAGCTTTTAAAATTCTCTATCTATAAATCAGGTAGTAGAGAAAAAGTAAACTTGAATTTTAGCTTAATAACAGACATTTTGAGAGAGGCAAGTGCTATTTCAGATTCTCAATTAATACAACCAGAAGATATAAAGTCTGTAATAAAAGACAAATTGTTTAGAGAAAATTTGATAGAAGAGAAAATTTTTGAACTTATAAACGAAGGAAAGATAATAATAGATATAGATAATAAAAAAGTTGGTCAGGTATATGGTCTTTCTGTTTATGAAGTTGGTAATTTATCCTTTGGAAAACCTACAAGAATTACTGCATCAGCATATATAGGAGAAAAAGGAATAATAAACATAGAAAGAGAAGTTGAATTAAGTGGTCCTATACACGATAAAGGAGTATTAATACTATCTGGTTATTTAGGTAAAAAGTATGGTACAGATTTTCCTTTAGCATTAAACTGTAGTATCACTTTTGAACAGTCCTATG
The DNA here is from genome assembly GCF_000619805.1 of Sulfurihydrogenibium subterraneum DSM 15120. NCBI lineage: Bacteria > Pseudomonadati > Aquificota > Aquificia > Aquificales > Hydrogenothermaceae > Sulfurihydrogenibium > Sulfurihydrogenibium subterraneum. The sequence continues at coordinate 220,821 of NZ_JHUV01000009.1, forward strand.
GCGAAGTAGAAGGAGACAGTGCATCTTTAGCAGAATTAATTGCTATTTTATCAGAGATTGGTGAGGTACCTGTTAGACAAAATATTGCTGTTACAGGGTCAGTAGATCAACATGGAAACGTTCAACCTGTTGGTGGAATAAAAGAAAAGATAGAAGGATTCTTTAAAGTATGTAAAATAAAAGGATTGACAGGTAAAGAGGGAGTTATTATACCTTTAAAAAACAAAGATAATCTGTTATTAGACGAAGAAGTAATACAAGCTGTTAAAGATGATAAATTTAACATATTCTTTGTGGAAAATGTAGATGAAGCTATTTTTATTCTATCAGAGCTTGACCCATTAGACTTCCACAGAAAAGTGAAATTACGCTTAGAAGAATTTTATAAGAATTCTACAAAATTTTTTAAAGGTAAATAATTATCTAATCTTTAATGTTGATAAAGCGATAATCGATAAAAGAAGAGATATTATCCATACTCTTACGACTATTTTTGGTTCAGGAATACCGTGAAGCTCAAAATGGTGGTGTATAGGAGCCATTTTAAATAGTCTTTTACCACCTGTTAACCTGTAGTAGCCTACTTGAGCTATAACAGATAACGTTTCTAATACAAATATACCACCTACTATTGCTAAAACAATTTCTTGTTTTGTTATTATAGATGTAAGACCTAAAACAGCTCCTATAGATAGAGCTCCTGCATCTCCCATAAACATTTCAGCCGGAAAAGAGTTAAACCATAAAAACCCAAGTCCTGCACCAAGTAAAGCCATAAGAAAGACTGTTATCTCTCCACTACCTTCTACATAAGGAACTATAAGGTATTTAGATAAGACGATATTTCCACTTATGTAAGCAAATATAGCAAAAGTAGAAACTGATATTAAAGAAGGTCCTATTGCCAATCCATCAAGTCCATCTGTTAAGTTAACAGCGTTTGACGCACCTACTATTATGAATATCATTAAAGGTATGTAAAAAATACCTAAATCTATACTTAAATTTTTAAAAAACGGAAAATATAAAATAGTATTAAACTTCGGATATATGTATAAAGCTACAGATATTAAAGTTGATGATACAAGTTGCATCAAAAATTTTGCTTTAGAAGACAAACCTTTTTTATCTTTGACTTTTTTGTAATCATCTAAAAACCCAATAAAACCAAAGGATAAAAATGTAAACATTAAAAGCCAGATATAAATGTTGTCAAGACGACACCATAGAACAGATGTAAATAATACAGATAACAGTATTAAAACTCCTCCCATTGTAGGTGTGTGTTTTTTTATCTGATGCCAATCAGGAGTATCTTGTCTTACATATCCACCTTGTTTATTTTGGAAAACTTTTAATCTTTCTATAACATAAGGACCTAAGACTAACGATATAAAAAATGCCGTCAGTAAAGCGTAAAAACCCCTAAAAGTTATATACTTAAATATATTAATGTCTAAATACTCATAAAATAAATGGTAAAACATTAAATCTCCTTTTTAACATCTATTGATAGAAAAAAGCCTGTCTAAAATAATAGCAGCTGCATTTCTTACAGATAAATGATTGTAATCTCCCGGACCTAATATAGGTTCTAAAACATAATCACAGCTTTCAACTAATTCAGAAGGCATACCCCAACCTGTTCCAAGTAAAATAAGGTACACATCATCTTTTTTGCTTAAAATTTCTCTCATTTGTGAATAACTTACAGTTTGTGGATACCTCTTTGCTGATGTTGCTATCAATTTTGGATACTTCCCTTTCTCTTTTTTTATTTTCTCTAACATCTCTGTAATAGAAGAAACGACTCTTACCAAACTACCTGCCATAGACCTTCTTGGGTTAAAAGAGGCTCCAAAACCTTCTGTCCAATATTTTATTTGCTCTTTTATAACAAACTGCTGGGCTTCTAATGGTTGTACTATATAATAACCAGCAAGTTCATAGGTTCTTGCTGGTCTTGCCACATCATGAAAGTCTAAAGTTGTAAAAGATGTACATACCCATTTTTTTTCTTTATTTAAAGCAGGATAATGAACTACAGATACGTAAACATGGTCGTTATGCATCATCTTTCTCTCCAGCTGGTTTAATTCCATCTTTTACAAGCTTATACACAATACTGTCAACCACTGCTTGCCAAGACGCTTCTATAATGTTATCAGAAACTCCCACAGTTCCCCATTTTTTACTTTTATCTCTACTTTCTATAAGTACTCTTATTTTTGCAGCTGTTCCGCCACTTTCGTTAACTATTCTCACTTTGTAATCTATTAACTCAACTTCTGCCAATGAAGGATAGACAGCTGTCAAAGCCTTTTTTAATGCTTTGTCTAATGCATTAACAGGACCATAACCTAAAGATGCTGTATGCTCATAGTGGTTTTCTATTTTTATTCTTACGGTTGCTTCTGATATAGGGCTTTTGTCTGTGTATCTTCTTGCTATTAAAACTCTGTAGGCATCCAAATCAAAGTATTTTGGTAATGTTCCGAGATGTTTTCTTATAAGAAGTTCTAAAGACGCTTCTGCAGCTTCAAAGTGATAACCTTGGTTTTCTAACTCCTTTATTTCTTGGACAAGTTTTGTGAGTCTTTCGTCTTTTTCATCTATTTCTATTCCTATCTCTTTTGCTTTGTATATGATATTACTTTTTCCTGCTAAATCAGAGACTAATACTTTTCTTCTGTTGCCTACTTCTTCTGGCAAGATGTGTTCATAACTTCTTGGATTTCTTAAAACTGCTGATGCGTGTACTCCACCTTTATGGGCAAATGCACTATCTCCAACGTAAGGCATATTTTTAGGAACAGGCATGTTAATTATGTCTGAAACAAAGTTAGATATTTCTTTTAACCTTTTTATGTTTTCTCTTGGGACAGTTTCGTATCCAAGCTTTAAAGATAGATTAGGAATTATAGAACAAAGGTTAGCGTTTCCACATCTTTCTCCTATACCGTTTATAGTTCCGTGTACTTGGACTGCTCCATTTAAAACGGCTACAATAGAGTTCCATACAGCTGTATCTGAGTCGTTATGAGCGTGTATGCCAAGTTTTGCAGTAATACCAGCTTCTTTTACAGATTTAAACGCTCTTTCAATATCTGTAGGAAGACTTCCTCCGTTAGTATCACACAGAATTAAAAAATCAGCTCCTGCCTGCTGAGCAACTTTTAAAACTTCTAAAGCGTAGTTAGGATTCTCTTTAAATCCGTCAAAAAAGTGTTCTGCGTCAAATATTACTTCATCTACGTACTTTTTCAAGTAAGAGATAGAATCGTATATCATCTCAAGATTTTTTTCTAAGGTTGTTTTTAAAGCTTCAGTTACGTGTAAATCCCAAGATTTACCAAATATTGTTATTACTGGTGTTTCTGCTTTTATTAAGTCTTGAATTTGTGGGTCTTCTTCAACTTTTAAGGAAGATCTTCTTGTAGAACCAAAGGCTGTTATTTTTGTGTTTTTTAAATTTAACTTTTTTACCTCTTTAAAAAAAGTCATATCTTTTGGGTTTGAGCCTGGCCAACCACCTTCTATGTAATGAACGCCAAAGTCTGCTAATTTCTCTGCAATTCTAAGTTTGTCTTCTACAGAAACACTTACACCTTCCGCTTGAGTCCCGTCTCTTAGCGTTGTATCGTATATTAATACTTGTTTTTCCATATTAAATCCTCACGTTTACGTTTTTTTCTTTTAAAAACTGTTTTAACTCTTTTATACCTACTTCTTTAAAATGAAACAAAGAAGCTGCTAAAGCTGCATCTGCTTTTCCTTCTTCAAACACTTCATAAAAATGTTCTTTTTTCCCTGCTCCTCCTGATGCTATAACAGGAATTTTAACAGCTTCAGATACTGCTTTTGTAAGTTCTACATCGTATCCAGATTTTGTACCATCTTTATCCATAGATGTAAGAAGTATCTCTCCTGCTCCTAAGTCTTCTACAGCTTTTGCCCACTGGACTGCATCTATTCCTGTTGGCGTTCTACCACCGTTTATGTAAACTTCCCATTTATTTTCATCTATCTTTTTTGCATCTATAGCTACAACTATTGTAGATGAACCAAATCTAACTGCTGCACTTTCTACCAAAGATGGATTTTTTACAGCTGCTGTATTTATAGATACTTTATCTGCTCCGTTTTCAAGAAGTTTTCTTATATCTTCTAAAGACCTTACACCACCACCTACAGTCAGTGGCATAAAAACAGTTTCTGCCGTCTTTTTAACAACATCTAATATAATATCTCTATCTTCTGCAGAAGCCGTAATATCAAGAAAAACTATCTCATCAGCACCTTCTTTATCGTATGCAGCTGCTATCTCAACAGGGTCTCCCGCATCTATCAGATTTACAAAGTTAACACCTTTTACAACTCTACCTTTATTAACATCTAAACAAGGTATAATGCGTTTTGCTAACAATCTGACTCCTTAAAAATTTTTTAAGATTAATATTTTAAGGCAGATTTTCAATCTCTTCAACGTTTAGTGATTTTAAATAATCTCTGTAAGAAGAATTTACTTGAATTCCCTCAGCTTTTAACATCTGGGAAAATTTTTGAAACATTTTATCTCCATGTTTATCGACATCAAAGAGGATGATACACTTATCGAAATTATTTAGAATATTTTCTACAACATCGTAATACTTTTTGCCTTGAAGGACAATTATGTTATTAATTCCATAGCTTGACAACTTTGTTAAGTCTCTTTTTCCTTCTACGAGTACACAGGTGTGTTTGTTTTGAGATTCTTCTTTTAATTTTAACTTCCAATCTTCAAATGAAGAAAAATTACTACTCACCTTTAATTCCAAATAACCTTTTTATAAGCTTAAGGATTTTCATAAATAAAGATTTATCTTTCTTAGCTTCGTGGAGTATCTGTTTTACAACTTCTTCACCTTTTGCGTCCTTCAAGGATGCGGTTAAAATAAGAAAAACTTCAAGTGGATTAAAAGGTATTTCAAACACTTCTGTGGCTCCCATTCCTTTGTAATACTCAACATCTTCTTTTGTAATATTTTCTCCAAGTATTATAAAAGGAATATCTTTTAAACTTTCATCTCTTTTAAGTATAGATAACAGTTGAAGTGAAGGCAGGTTATCTACTTTGGGAGATGCTATTATTCCGTGGATATCTTTGTTTGTAGTTATGTAATTTTTTGCATCTTCTAAACTTTCAACCATTATAACTTCTGATTGACTTAAAGATGCTACTTCATTTAAAATTTCGTATGAATTTTTATCTTTCCCTATGTAGAGGATTTTCATCTTATCTCCCCTTTAAACAAAAGTTATCTCAGGCATATTGGGTATAAAACCTTTTTCGTAAGCTTCTTTTAAAAATAGCTCTATCGCTTTTTTTCCTTTTTCTCCGTAATCTACGGTTAAATTATTTACGTACATTCCTATAAATTTATCTGCTTTGTTTTTATCCATTCCTCTTGCATACTTCAATGCATACTCTACCGCTTCATCTCTGTGGGTAAGAGAGTATTTAATACTCTCTTTTAATATTTCGGAAATTTTTTTCATAGTATTAATACCTAAATCTTTTCTAATGACGTTTCCGCCTAAAGGTAATGGTAAACCTCCTGTTTTTTCATACCACCACTTACCAAGGTCTACAATACAAACTAAACCTTCATCTTTGTATGTTAACTGTCCTTCGTGTATTATAAGCCCTGCATCTACGTTTCCAGACTTTACTTCTTCTATTATTTTATCAAAAGGGATTACAATGTAATCTATATTTGGCTCAAAGAGTTTTAAGGCTAAAAATGCAGAGGTTAAAGTTCCAGGCACTGCTATTTTCTTGTTTTTTAACTCTTTTGGGTCAAAAGATTCTCTTGCAACAACCATAGGTCCGTAATTATCTCCCATACTGGCTCCACTTGATAAAAGGGCGTACTTATCAGCTACGTAGGGAAATGCATGAATAGATATAGCGCTTACTTCGTATGTTCCTTTAAGGGCTTCTTTGTTAAGAGTTTCTATATCAGAGAGTATATCTACAAATTCATATCCTTTTGTATCTATCTTTTTTTGGTTAATAGCGTAAAACATAAATGCATCGTCTGAGTCTGGACTATGGGCAACTCTAATAATCACTTTAATTTTCCTCCTATTTTTAATCTCCGCATACTTCTATTATACTTTCTTTTAGTGAATTTAAAAAGTAATTTAACTCATCTTCTTTTATTGAAAGAGGTGGCATTATAACCATAACGTCTCCAAGTGGTCTAACCCATATGCCTCTTTTAAGCATTGCTTTTGCAACTTTAAATCCAGTTCTATCTCCATATGGGTAAGGTTGTTTTGTTTTTTTATCTTTAATTAGCTCAACTCCTGCCATTAAGCCGTAGTTTCTAACGTCTATAACGTGGTTTAGTTGTAAAAATTCAGGTAATCTTTTTTCTAAAATATCAATGTTTTTTCTAACATTTTCAAGGGTTTTTTCTTCTTCAAAAAGGTCTATGTTTGCAAGGGCAACATTACACGCTACAGGATTTCCTGTGTAAGTGTGTCCGTGGTAAAAGTGTTTTGCTTCTCCAAAATCCCCTAAAAACGCTTCAAATATCTCATCTGTTGTTAAGGTTGCTGCTAAAGGTAAATAACCTCCTGTTATTCCTTTACCTAAAGCCATTATGTCTGGATTTACATTCTCTTTTATACAGGCAAACATCTCTCCAGTCCTTCCAAAGCCAGTAGCAACTTCGTCCACTATCATTAATACGTTATATTCTCTACATATTCTTTCTACTTCTTTCAAGTATCCTTTTGGAAATGGAAGTATTCCAGCAGCTCCTTGCACACTTGCTTCTAAAACAAAACCAGCTATCGTTTGATGGTGCTCAAAAACAAACTCTTCTACTTCTTCAATGAGTTTTTTTGTTGTTTCATACTCAAGAGCTTTTTCTCTTCCCGCTATCTCTACAGCTTTTAAGTAAGGTGATGGAAGTTTATAAACGTCAAATAAAAGAGGTTTATACTTTTCATGAAATATATTTATTCCTCCTACACTTACACTTCCTATAGTGTCTCCGTGGTAGGCTTGACTTAAAGTTATAAACTTAGTTTTTTCTTTATAGCCTTTGTTATGCCAGTAGTGGTAAGCTATCTTTATAGCAATTTCCATGGCCTCTGACCCATCTTCGCTATAAAAGACTTTATTTAAACTTTTTGGAGTTATCTCTACAAGTTTTTTTGCAAGTATTATAGCTGGAACGTTAGAAGCTCCTAAGGTCGTAAAGTGGGATATCTTACTGACTTGGTCGCAGATTGCTTTGTTTAACTTTGGATGGTTATGACCGTGAACATTGCACCACAAAGATGCTACTCCGTCTAAGTACTTATTACCAAATATATCGTATATATAATTCCCTTCTCCTCTTTCAACTATAACATTTTCTTCTTCTCTGTAAACTTTCATCTGGGTAAAAGGATGCCAGAAATGCTCTTTATCCCATTTGATTAAATCATTGTTTTCCATATACTTTTACCTCACCAAGCCCTTACGGCAAAGCTTTTTCCTATTATGTCTGTTTTATAAAACTCTATAAACTTTTTACTAACGAGGTTGGCTTTTTCTAAGGCTGATACTCCTTCATCATCAAAAGCTTCTATAAACTTTTCTGAGTTGAAAAATACTTTATATGGAATATCTCTACTTACAACAGGAGTTCCTACTTCTACAAGTTCAAACAATCTTTCTACGTCTTCGTTGTACATTCTTATACAACCGTGACTAACTTTCATTCCTATTCCGTACTCCTTATTTGTTCCATGCATTAAAAATGAAGTACTCCCAAGTCTCATTGCCCTTGTTCCAAGTGGGTTGTCAGGTCCTGGAGGAAAAACGGGTGGTAAATCAGGTTGTTCTTTTCTTATACTTTCTGGCGGATACCAAGCAGGATTTTCTCTTTTTTGTGATATTTTAAAATCTCCTACTGGAGATTGTGCCTCATCCGCACCTATCCCTATTGGAAATGTTATTACATAACTTTTCCCTTCTATCATAATTGGATAGTAAAGTCTTTTTTCATTAATATTAATATATATTGTTTCGTAAGAGAAGTTTTTAATTGGTAGTATTCTTCTAAATGGTACGATTATTATTTGATTTTTTCTTATGTCAAATGGGTCTAAAAATGGGTTTGCATTTTTAAGTTCATAGTACCCAAGGTCTAACTTTTTTGAGATTTCAAGTAAGGTTTGGTCTTTTTCTGAGACGTATATAGACAGTTTTCTTATTATGGGAATTTGAGGGTCAAGCTCAAATATGTTTTGACCTAATATAAAACTTACATTTTTATAGTTTATAACTTTTGAATCTTCTCCAAAAAGTACAAATCTGTTGCTTTTTACAAGTCTTTTAATTTTCTCTTTTTTTGACTCTTTTCCTGTTATTATAGCCTCTATTACTTTTGCTGGGTCTTCTACAGATTCTAACTTTGGATTTTCTTTTGTGTTTAAACCTAATTTATTCAGTATATACTCTTGACCTTCTTGATGTTTTCTTTCAATAAATATTGTCATAGCTATCTGATATATTCTATAAAGAGAGTAATCATCTAATCTATTGTCTTGAAGCTGCTGTATAAACTTGTACATTAAATCTTCTTCTCGGGCTTTGTATATAGAAGATGCTAAGATTAAGTTTAGAATAGTATAATTTTGGTCGTTTACCTCGTTTTTAATTAAGGTGTCTTGAACGAGATTTATTGCATTTGTGTAAAGTCCATCGTTGTAAAGTTTTAAAGACTTTAATATTACATCTTCTACACTTTTTGTCTGTACTTTTTGTTTTGCTACCTTAAATAAATCTTCTGTTGCGTACAAAGGTAAATTAATTAAAAAAAATAAAAGTACAAATCTTACCATCATTTTTCCGAAAAAACCTCTGTTTAAATGTTAAGAATAAATGATTATACCATAAACTCATCATTTATAATGTGGTGGGTATAGAAATTTTATGTTTATTTACTGTATCTTTACAAAGATATTCTTTAAATCTTCAATGAACTTTTGAGGCTCATTTTTTATAATCTGCCTGTAGTAATCAAAATCCTTATATCTTTTTTCAAAGTTCTCAAAACAATCTTTTATCTTTTCTATAATTTTGGGAATGTTTTCTTTTTTGTCTTCAAATTTATACTCATCAGGAATTGGAACATCTTCAAAAAAGGCAGCTGAGCCTCTTTTCCCAGTAATTACACAGCAACCCAAAATAGCAGCTTCTCTTGGAATACGGTCTTTACCAGGATGGTTACCAAAATCTATGTAAACTTTAGCTTTTTGAAGTGTTTTTATTACTTCCTCTCTACTCATATTAACTAAAGGTACAAATTTTATGTCTTTTGCAGATTTTATTATTTTCCTTGTAAAAGTAAATCCTTTTTTAGGGTTATAAGCCACTATGTTTTCTTTTTTAGATAAATCAGTTTGAATTTTTAAGAATTTTTCATTAAGATAATCTGAAAGGTAATAAATTTTTTGTAGTGCTATATTTTTTCCTTGAAGAAAATTAAGAGCGTAATAACTTTGAACTAAATGGTAATCTGCTTTCTTGACAAAGTCGGGCAATTCAAAATATTTAAATTTTTTGCTTTTTAAGGCTATTTCTGTAATATCAAATAATTCATATCCGAAAAATGTTTCCCACAAACTATTTATCTTACGCCTAAAGAAAAAGTTTATTTTGGATCGACGAATGATTGACATATAAAAATTATCAACGCTCAACCACCAAATAACTTTTTTAACATTTTTAAAATGTGTTAAAAGGATTAATCCCTTATAAGATTCAGGCACAATCAAAACATTATTTACTGAGTCTTCTATTTCTCTTACAAAAGGTATTTTATAATCTTTATATTCTGGATGAACAGGTTCTGTATGATTTGATGGAATATAGTAAATATATGCATTAATATTAAAATCTTTTATCAAATGATATGCAAGTTGATGAAGTAATTCTGGTCCTCCAGTAGCAGTTGCAGCTGGAGCAACTATATAAACTTTGGTATTCGGATATATTTTTATCATCTAACCTTCTCTTCAAACACCTCTAAGGCTCTTTTTATCACATCATCCATATCATAGTATCTGTACTCTGCAAGCCTTCCAACAAGAATTATATTTTCAAACTTCTCAGCTTCCTCTTTATATCTATTATAAAGCTTCTGGTTCTCTTTTGTAAATACAGGATAGTATGGTATATCTTTATTTGGGATGTATTGCTTTGAATATTCCTTTAATATTGTAGTTTTTTCTGTAGAAGCTGGATGAATGTGTTTAAACTCTGTTATCCTTGTGAAATCGTAATCGTTGGGATAATTTACAGTTGCTACCTCTTGGAACCACTCTTTTTCTACGGTTTCAAACCTGAGGTCTAAACTTCTATATGGTAAATAACCGTATTTAAAATTAAACAGCTCATCTATCATTCCTGTAAATATCAACTTTCCTTTAAACTCTTGCCCAAAGAAATATATTTTTTTGCTTTCAAAATCTATACTGATAACTTCTTTAAAGTCTGTGTTTAGCATAAGCTTTATGTTTGAATGGTTTAACATTCTTTCAAAGATTTTTGTGTAGCCTTCTGTGGGTATTGCTTGATACTTATCACTAAAATATCTATCATCTTTTCCTATAAATACTGGTACTCTTGCTGTAACTTCTGGGTCTATATCTTCAGGTTTTAATCCCCACTGTTTAACAGTATAGTTTAAAAAGACTTTTTGATAGATATAATCTGCAAGGAACCTTAAGTCTTTGTCATTTTCTTTTTTAAGGTCTAAAATAGGCACTTTTGAGTTGTAAGGATATTTTTTAAGTAGTTTTTCTTCAATTCTTTTAGCAAGACTTTCTGGAAAAGTTAGATAAAGGCTGTTTAGGTTAAAAGGTATAGGGACTTTTTTACCATCTATAAAAGCTAAAACTCTGTGATGGTATATATTCCAATCTGTAAAGTTAGAAAGATAGTCAAACACTTCCTTATAATTTGTATGAAAAAGGTGAGGTCCGTATTTATGGATAATTATTCCATCTTTATTTTTATAGTCATAACAGTTTCCGCCTATATGGTTTCGTTTTTCTATAATTAATACTTTTTCGTTCAATACATTAGCTATCCTTTCAGCTATTACACTACCTGCAAAGCCTGAGCCTATAACAATGTAGTTAAACATTTTGAAATCCTTATATAGAAATAATTAAATAAAAGTTAAGAAATAACGAAACTTCACAATAATTTAGCATAAATTAGGGAAAATTTCTCATTATAAAGATCAGATTAATAAAGAACTTTAAAATTGATTTTTAAACAGTTATTTAATTTTTATTTTAACTCAACTAAGTTGGAAGTTAAAGCTTATGATATAATTGGTAATAGCTAAGTTGTTTGGAGGTTTGCTTAAGTGAAAATAGCCCTTGGTAGTGACCACGGTGGATTTTTTTATAAAGAAAAAATAAAAGAATACTTAAAATCAAAAAAGTACGAAATTATAGATAAAGGGACTTACTCTCCTGAACCTGTTGATTATCCTTACTTTGGTGAAAATGTAGGTGTTGCAGTTGCATCTGGAGAAGCTGATAGAGGAATAATAATCTGTGGAACAGGAATTGGTATATCTATAGCAGCTAACAAGATTAAGGGTGTAAGAGCTGCTTTATGCACTAACGAGTTTATGGCAAGGATGGCAAGGTCTCATAACGACGCAAACGTTTTGGCACTTGGTCAAAGGGTTATCGGTTTAGACCATGCACTTGCGATAGTTGACGTATTTTTAGAAACTCCTTTTGAAGGTGGAAGACACGAAAGAAGAGTAAAGCTTATCTTAGATATTGAAGAAGGAAAGATTTAAATTCGGAGGTATGAAATTGTTAGAAAATCTTAAAAACACTGACCCAGAGGTTTATAAAGCAGTTTCTTTAGAGTTTAAGAGACAGCAAGAACACCTTGAAATGATAGCATCAGAAAACTACACTTCTCAAGCTGTAATGGAAGCTCAAGGAAGCGTCCTAACTAACAAGTATGCAGAAGGACTACCTCACAAAAGGTACTACGGTGGGTGTGAGTACGTAGACATAGTAGAAGACCTTGCGATAGAAAGACTAAAAAAACTCTACGGTGCAGACCACGCAAACGTCCAACCTCACTCAGGGTCTCAGGCTAATCAGGCTGTGTTTTTCTCTCAGCTCCAGCCTGGTGATACAATACTGGGAATGAGATTAGATCACGGTGGACACTTAACCCACGGTGCAAAAGTAAACGTATCAGGAGTTGTTTTTAACTCTGTTCAGTATGGATTAAATCCAAAAACAGAGCTTATAGATTACGATGAAGTTTATAGACTTGCAAAAGAGTACAAACCAAAACTTATAATTGCAGGAGCTTCCGCCTACTCTCGCATAATAGATTTTGCTAAATTTAGAGAGGTAGCTGACGAAGTAGGAGCTCTACTTATGGTAGATATGGCTCACTACTCTGGATTAATAGCAGGAGGAGTTTACCCTAACCCTGTTCCTTATGCCCAGTTTGTAACTTCAACAACCCATAAAACCCTAAGAGGTCCAAGAGGAGGATTTATACTCTGTAAAGAAGAGTACGCTAAGGATATAGACAAGTGGGTTTTCCCAAGACTTCAAGGTGGACCTTTGATGCATGTAATTGCAGCTAAAGCGGTTGCATTTAAAGAAGCTCTTTCTGATGAGTTTAAAAAGTATGCTCAGCAGGTTGTAAAAAACGCTCAAGTTTTAGCAGAAGAACTTATGGCACAGGGTCTTAGAATAGTATCTGGTGGAACTGACTCTCATATGATGCTTGTAGATTTAAGACCTCTAAACGTTAAAGGAAATCAGGCTGAAGAAGCTCTTGGAAAGGCAAATATTACAGTAAATAAAAACGCTATACCTTTTGACCCTGAAAAACCAGCTATCACCTCTGGAATAAGACTTGGAACTGCAGCCCTTACAACAAGAGGAATGAAGGAAAATGATATGAGAAGAATTGCTAAAAATATAGTTAAAGTACTGAAAAATCTTGATAATGAAAAAGTTATTCAAGAAGTAAAAGAAGATGTATTGTCTTTATGCTCATCTTATCCACTTTATCCAAACTGGTGGAAAGATTACGGTTATGGAGAATAATGAAACCAAAAGTAAAATCTCCACTTCTTCCAGAAGTTTTTAGGATTAAAAAGCTTCTTCGCAGTCTTAACTTACATACAGTCTGTGAGGAAGCTTCTTGTCCTAACATAGGAGATTGTTTTTCCAGAAAGACCGCAACCTTTATGATAATGGGTGATGTATGTACGAGAAACTGCCCATACTGTAATGTAAACCACGGAAAACCTCTTCCCTTAGACCCAGACGAACCTGAAAATATAGCCAAAGCAGTTAAAATGTTAGGTCTAAAACACGTAGTTATTACATCCGTAGATAGAGATGACCTTTTAGACGGTGGAGCTTCCCACTTTGCCAAAGTGATAGAGAAAGTAAGACAGATTAATCCAGATACAACCGTGGAAGTTTTAATACCAGATTTTAAAGGAAATCTTGAGTCGTTAAAAGTAGTAGTAAACTCTAAACCTGATGTTATTAACCATAACATTGAAACTGTAAAACAGCTTTACAAAAAAGTAAGACCTCAAGGAAATTATGAAAGGTCTTTAAAGATAATAAAAGCTGTAAAAGAGTTGGACAGCAGTGTCATTACAAAGTCTGGATTTATGCTTGGTTTAGGTGAAACAAAGCATCAGGTTATTGAGTTATTACAAGACTTAAAAAATCACGATTGTGATGTAATAACAATCGGACAGTACTTACAACCCTCCAAAAACCATCTTCCTGTGGAAAAGTACTACACAGAAGAAGAGTTTAAAGAGTTTGAAGAGATAGGCTATCAAATAGGATTTAAGCAGGTTTTTTCAGGTATCCTTGTAAGAAGCTCCTTTCATGCAGGAGAAGTTTACGAGAGAGTAAGGTTATAAAGCACATTTGGTGAGAAAGTTTTTATGTATAAAGTTTCAATTCTTATAGCTACTTACAACCAAGAAGATTATATAAAAGAAGCTGTAGAATCAGCTTTGTCTCAAGATTACACTAATATTGAAGTTATAGTATCCGATGATTGTTCTACAGATAAAACCATTGAAGTTTTAACAAGTATAAAAGACCCTCGATTAAAAGTATTCCGAAATGAGAAAAACATTGGAAGAATTCAAAATCATAGAAAACTTCTTTATGAGCTTGCATCTGGAGATTTAGTTGCCTTTTTAGATGGAGATGATTTTTATGTAGATAAAAGTTTTATATCAAAAGCTGTAAAGTTATTTGAGAAAGATAAAGAGATTGTATCCGTAATTGGTGGTTATAAAGACGTTTTTTACAATGGAGAAGAAAAAATTTTTAACTATGAAAAAGAAGATATTGTAAATGGTTTAGATATATTTTTGGGAAAGTATAGGGTAATGTATGCCCACGGCAGCTGGATATACAGAAGAAACCTAATTGAAAATTGTAACTTTTTTACTGGAAATGTAAAAATAGGAGATGATTTAGAAGGATGGTACGAATCACTTTTCTTTGGTAGAGTTGGAATTTTGCCTGTAATTGCTTTTGCCCATAGAATACACTTTGATAATGGAGTTGTAAAGGTTAATCCAGACCTACTATTAGAAGATTTGTTTTTATACGATGTGGTTGCAGATTTTGGCAAATCTTTTGGATTTGATGAAAATTTAATGGAACGGTGGAGGATATACAACACTTTAAAAAAGGCAGAAAGTTTTGTATCTTGGTCTATTAGCTTATACAGAAGGAAAATATACACAAAAGAATTTCTTTATAACCTTATTGAAAGTTTCATAGATAAATTTAGCCAAAAGTATGGTATGAATTTTACATTCAAAAAGAATCCAAAACTTTTGAGATTAGAATTAAACTTAAAGAGAATTAAATATAGGTTATAATATATCTTTAAAAAAATTTTGAGATTAGTTGCTTATGAATCCAATAGTACTTTATACTTTTTATGTGGTTTTTGCCTCTATTTTGGCATTTTTTGTAATATATAAACAATTTCGCTATTTATTTTGGAAAAAAACTCAAGGTGAAGTCTTAGAAAAAAAAGTAGAAAGAGTAAATGAAATTATAAAGTATGAAACTTACAAACCTGTTATAAAGTATAAATACACAGTAAACGGTAATGAGTACATGTCTGATAAAATCTTTTTATCCCCTTTTGAAACGGATAAAAACACAGCTGAAAAAATTATAAACGAGTTTAAGTCTCAAAATGTAGATGTTTACTATAACCCATTTAACCCATCTGAAAGTGTTTTAAAAAGGTCTATAAATGCTGGATTAGTAGTAATGCTAATAGCTTTAATTGGGATTATGCTTCCATTTTTATATCAAACCTTTATAGAGATTCACGGTTATGGTTTAGATACCAAGACGATAGCAGAAATAGTTAAAAATATTTTACATAAACTTCGTGATTGACGGAGGAAAGTCATGATTATTGGAACGCCTCTTTCTCACAACGCAACAAAAATCCTTTTACTTGGAAGTGGAGAGTTAGGAAAAGAGTTTGTTATAGAAGCTATGAGAATGGGAATAGAGGTAATAGCTGTAGACAGCTATCAAAACGCTCCAGCTCAGCAAGTAGCTCATAGATACTATGTAATAGATATGAAAAACGGAAAACAGATAAAAGATATTGTTTATAGAGAAAAACCAGACTTTATAGTCCCAGAGATTGAAGCTATAGATACAGACGCTCTAATAGATTTAGAAAAAGAAGGTTTTACAGTTGTTCCATGTGCTCAAGCTGTTAAATACACAATGAACAGAATAGGAATAAGAAGGCTTGCAGCTGAGAAAGTAGGATTAAAAACTTCAAAATATGCTTTTGCTTCCGATATGGAAACTTACAGAAAAAAAGTTATGGAAATAGGACTTCCATGTGTAGTTAAACCTGTAATGAGCTCCTCAGGAAAAGGACAGTCCGTCGTCAGAAGTTTAGAAGATATAGACAGAGCTTGGTATTATGCTCAAGAAAACGCAAGAGGTAAAGGAAGTGAAGTAATAATAGAAGAGTTTATAAACTTTGATTACGAAATAACACTACTTACAGTTAGAACAAAAAACCAAGGAACACTTTTTTGTGAACCAATATGTCATATACAGGTAGAAGGAGATTACTGGGAAAGCTGGCAACCTCATATGATGTCTGAAACCGCATTAAACAAAGCAAAAGAAATTGCGAAAAAAATTACAGATGAGCTTGGAGGATATGGAATATTTGGATGTGAGATGTTTGTAAAAGGAGATGAAGTGTGGTTTAACGAAATATCCCCAAGACCACACGATACTGGAATGGTAACTTTAATATCCCAAAATATGTCAGAGTTTGAGATACATTTAAGAGCTATACTTGGTTTACCTATAAACATAAAATTACTCTCTCCTTCAGCTTCCTACTGCTTCCACGCAAAAGATTACGGAGTAGCTCCAACTTATAAAGGAGTAGACCAAGCTCTTTCTTTAGGAGATGTGAAAGTAAGAATATTTGGAAAACCCACAACAAGACCAAAAAGAAGAATGGGTATCACTTTAGCAACTGCCAATACGGTAGAAGAAGCAAGAAAATTAGCAAAAAAAGCAGCAGAGTTTATAAAAGTAGAAGTTGATTAATTTATGAAAAAGGTTTATTATTATACTATTAGATTTTGTTAAAAAATTTTCGGAGGGAAATAAAAGTGAAAAAGATAAAATTAATGTCCTTAACAGTTATATCTGCAGCTTTGATAGTAGGTTGCTCTAAGAAAGAAGAAGCACCTCAAACACAGTCTCAACAGCCAGCCCAAGTCCAACAAACACAACAGCAACCAGAACAGCAGCCAGCTCAGCAACAAGCTCAGCAGCAGGAAAAAACTCAAGAACAAAAAACAGCAGAACAACAACCTGTAAACCAACAAAAAGCTCAAGAGTCTAAACCTCAAGAAAAAACAGAAGCTAAAAAAGAAGCTAAAAAAGAGGAGAAAAAAGAAGAAACAAAAGTTGCTAAAGTAGATGGAGAATCTATTTTTAAATCAAAAGGTTGTACTGCTTGCCATCAAGCTGCAGCTGATACAGTAGGACCAGCTTTAAAGAAAATCGCTTCTGCATACTCTGGAAAAAAAGAAGACTTAATTAAATTCTTCAGTGGCGAAGGAAAGGCAATAGTTGACCCTGCAAAAGAAGCTGTAATGAAACCACAAATAGAGATAACTAAAAAATTATCAAAAGAAGAAAAAGAAGCTTTGGCAGAATTTATTTTAAAACATTAATTTAAGGAGGTGTGTCATCATGGAAATGACTTTTGGCGGAATTCCAAGTGCTGAAGTAATTTTGCTAGTATTAATGTTAACTCAACTTGTGTTCTTATGGGGTTCAATAATGTACAAAATGGGAACAAAAGAGGAAAAGTAATTTAGGATTTACCTCCCTCTATTTAGAGGGAGAAAACTTATTTAAAAGGAGATTTTATGGAAAAGAAAGCTTATGCTTTTGTTTTTGCTGGATTTTTTATTACAGAAAAAAACCCACAGGAAATTTTTAGAGAAGACGTGACAGCTCAAGACATGGAAGAAATTGAAAAATTAATAAGGGAAAAGTTATTTAAGCCTGGTGTAGATGTAGCGCTAGCACCTTCTATCGTTCCTCCACATCAAGCTAACGATTTATTAAACGAATTTGGTAATGTAATTTTTGGAAGAGGAGAAGCAAATGCTTAAACTTGGTATATCTGGTGTAATGGGTAGAATGGGAAGAACTATTGCAAGCCTTGCATCTAGCGACCCAGATATATTAATCACAGTTGGTATTGAAAGTCCAGACTGTGCCCATTTACATAACACTGTTGGAGAAATAATAAATAAAAAAGATTTATCAGCTCCAATTACTTCCGATTTATCCCAAGTCATAGACCAAATTGACGTACTTATAGATTTTGCTGCCAATCAAGAAGCAGTTCTTGGGCATTTAAGAGTACTTGCAGCAGATAAAAAAGCTGCAGTAATAGGAACAACAGGATTTTTAGATTATCAACTTCAAGAAATAAAAGAAATTTCAAAAGAAATTCCTGTTGTTTTAGCTCCAAATATGAGTATAGGTGTAAATCTTCTGTTTAAACTTGTAGAAAAGGCTGCAAGAGTTTTAAAGGATAAAGGTTTTGATATAGAAGTAGTTGAGATGCATCACAGATATAAAAAAGATGCACCATCTGGAACAGCGATGAAAATCGTTGATATACTTAAAAAAGAAACTGGTATAGAAAAAGTTGTATACGGTAGAGAAGGGACAACTGGAGAAAGAAGTAGTAAAGAAATAGGTGTTTTTGCACTAAGAGGTGGAGATGTAGTAGGAGACCATACGGTTATATTTGCAGCTGCTGGAGAAAGAATAGAGCTTACTCATAAAGCAAGCTCAAGAGAGATATTTGCAAAAGGTGCAATAGAAGCTGCAAAGTGGGTTAAAGATAAGCCTGCAGGACTTTACGATATGAGCGATGTCCTTGGTTTAAATGAGTAAAAATATAAATAAAACTTTTTCTTTTTTATCTATAGGATTACATCTTGTTTCTGGAGTAATAGTTGGAGTGGGGGTGGGTTATTTACTTGACAAATACTTTGATACATCTCCTTATTTAACTATAATTTTTTTCTTTTTAGGTTTGGCAGCAGGTTTTAGAAATATGTATATAGATGCTAAAAAGTATATTCAATCTGAAGAGAAGAATAATTAAACTCTTGCTTTTTCAAAAATAAAACCATATATTTAAAATTAAACAAAAAAGTTTAGGAGGGTAGTCATGAACTTTGAAAAGTATGTAGAAAAGGGAAATCTTTTTCTTAAAGACCTTGCTCAGGAGTTAGGAAATCCTGATGACAAAGAGAAAGCAGGGAGAGTTTTAAGAACAGTTTTACACGTTTTAAGAAGAAGATTGACATTAGAAGAATCTTTTGATTTAATCTCTCAACTTCCTATGTGTATTAAAGCTGTTTATATTGATGGATGGAAACCTTCTCCTATGCCAGACAAAACCATCAAAACAGTGGAAGACTTTATCCACGAAGTTTTAGAAGAAGATAGAAGAGCTGCAGGTAAAGACTTTGGAAACGAAGACCATGCAAAACAAGTGATAAAAGCCGTATTCAGAGTTATTAAAAGACACGTATCAGACGGAGAGATACAAGACGTTAAAGGAGATTTACCAAAGAGCTTAAAAGCTCTCTGGGAAGATTAATTGATAGGAGAGGGTTATCCCTCTCCTTCCTTATTCTCTTGATTCTTTAACTCTTCAACAGGATTTTTCTGATTATATTTTTTAGCTCTTTCATCTTCTTGTTGATGTTTCTTAACAAACTTAAACACATAAACTAGTATAATTATAGCTATAGTCCATCCTATAAAATGGACTATCCCTTGCATTGCTGAGTAATTATGTAAAAAATTTAAAGATCCTGTATACGGTTCCATCTTTTCTCCTCAAAAATTTAAGACTTTAAAATCTTCAATAATGACTGCTATCATAGTATAATAATAAAAATTCCTTATTCTATTATAACAAATTTAAGGAGGTTTCTATGGCATTACAAGGAGTAATTGACACATTAAAAAAAATCACTCTTGAAGAAATAGGAGTAAGCTTTTCTATCGCTGATTTAATGAAAGATTTAAAGATAGACGGAAACAATGTTTATATTAAAGTTTTCTCTCCAAGCGAAAAGTATCATAGCTTTTTAAAAGAAAAAATAGAAAAAGCTTTAAAATCTATCGGAGCTGAAAAAGTAGAAGTTGAATTTTCAAGTGAACCCCCATCCCAAAGACAAACACAGCCACCACCTCCTCCACCACAGGCTAACCCTTTTGAAACCAGAAGAAGAATCCCTAATGTAAAAAAAGTTATAGCTGTAGCTTCAGGAAAAGGTGGGGTAGGTAAGTCAACAGTAGCCGTCAATCTTGCATCTGCATTAAAAAAGTTAGGATATAACGTAGGATACTTAGATGCGGATATGTATGGTCCAAGTGGTCCAACTATGTTTGGAGCAAAAGATAAAAAGGTAATGGCAAGACAAACACCAGAGGGAGATAAAATTATAGCTCCAGAAGCTCACGGTGTAAAAGTAATGTCAATAGGATTTTTATTACCATCTGAAGACACACCTGTTATATGGAGAGGTCCTGTTTTATTCAAGGCTCTTACTCAGTTCTTATTTGATATAGATTGGGGAGAAGAACCTTTAGACTTTTTAGTTATAGATTTACCACCGGGAACTGGGGACGTACAGATTACTCTTGGTCAAACGGCAGAGATAGATGGAGCTGTTATAGTAACAACACCTCAAGATGTTGCTCTTATAGACGTTAAAAAGGGAATACAGATGTTTAACGAAGTCCAAATTCCAATTCTTGGAGTAGTTGAAAATATGAGTTATTTTGTATGCCCAGATAGTGGAAAAGTTTATGAGATATTTGGTAAAAGTAAAACAGAAGAAGTTGCTAAAAATTACGGTGTAGAACTTTTAGGAAGAATACCAATAGAGCCAAAGGTTGCAGAGTTTTCAGACCTTGGAATACCTATAGTATTTGCAAAGGAAGATTCTCAATCTGCAAAAGAGTTTATAAACATAGCAGAAAAAATTATTAGAAAACTAAGTTTAACGTAAGGAGGAAATATTATGAGAAGAATATATGTAGACCATTTGGCTACAACACCTGTTTGTGATGAAGCCATAGAAGCTATGATGCCTTACTTTAAAGAAAAGTTTGGTAATCCTACATCTTTACACGAGATGGGAATAGAGGCTAAAAAGGCAATAAATAGAGCCAGAGAACAGGTGGCACAGCTTTTAAATGTTAGTAATCCTGATGACATAGTTTTTACATCTGGAGCAATAGAAGCGAATAATCTTGCAATAAAAGGATTTGCAAAAGCTCCAGGAAGAAGAGGAAAACACATAGTAGTATCCGCTATCGAGCACCACTCAATCTTACACTCCTGTAAGACTTTAGAAAAAGAAGGGTTTGAAATAACAGAAGTCCAGCCAGATGAGTATGGAATAATAGACCCTCAAAAGTTAGCTGATGCTGTTAGAGAAGATACAATACTCGTATCTGTAGGATTTGCAAACAGAGAAATAGGAACAATTCAAGATATGCCAGCTTTAGTAGCTGCTGTTAAAGAAAAGAACCCAAGAGTAGTTTTCCACTCTGATATAGCTGCGGCAGTTGGACATATGCCAGTTGACGTAGAAGGCTGGGGACTTGATATGGCTTCATTTACAGGACATTACTTCTACGCACCAAAAGGAGTAGGAGGACTATATGTTAAAAAAGGTATAAGGTTAAAACCACTTATAGAAGGTGGAATACAGGAAGGTGGTAGAAGAGCTGGGACAGAAAATGTACCGGGTATAGTTGGTATGGGAGCTGCGGCAGAGCTTGCTATCAAAGAGATGGACGATAGAGTAAATAGATTAAGGTATTTAAGAGATAAACTCAAAAAAGGAATTGAGGAAAGAATACCTCACATACGATTTACAGGACATCCAGAAAAAAGACTTCCAAACCATCTATCTTTAATCGTTATGTACATAGAAGGAGAAGCTATGCTTCTTATGTTAAACATCAAAAAAACATATACAGCTTCTGGTTCAGCTTGTGTTTCTTACGCACTAAAACAATCTCACGTTTTAGCTGCTATCGGAGTAGAAAAAGAAGCTTCTAACGGGTCTATAGTCTTCTCTCTTGGTAGAGATAACACAGAAGAAGATATAGATTACATCATTGAAGAGTATCCAAAAGTTATTGCAAGACTGAGAGAAATATCTCCATTCAACCCTGAAAACTGGGAAGACTTTACAAAGAAAGCTTCAAAATTCAAGTAAAAAGTGATTTTTATCATTGGAAAGACTGTGGAAAAGAAATACTATAACTTAAAATAAATCGGAGGTAAAGTAAGATGTTTGAATATACAGAAAAAGTTATGGATCACTTTATGAACCCAAGAAACTTGGGAGAAATACCAAATCCAGATGGATATGGTCAGTGTGGAAACCCATCTTGTGGTGATGCTATGTTGTTTACTATAAAAGTAGATAAAGACACAGACATAATCACAGACGTTAAGTTTAAAACTTTTGGTTGTGGTTCTGCTATAGCTGTTTCTTCAGTTTTAACAGAGATGGTTAAAGGAAAACCTATAGACTATGCGTTAAACTTGACTTACAAAGAAATATTTGAAGAGCTTGGTGGATTACCACCACAAAAAATACACTGTACAAATCTTGGACTTGAAACTCTCCACGTTGCTATAAAAGACTATCTCCTAAAACAAGGTAGAGTAGAAGAAGCAAGCAAAATACCAGACTGTATAGAAGAAGACCACGAAGAAGAAACTCCAGTATCTTTAGAACATATAGGATAATGAAAAGAAAAGCAGTAGCATTATACTCTGGTGGGCTTGATAGTACTCTTGCTATCAAGCTCATTCAAAATCAAGGAATAGACGTATTAGCTGTACACTTTTACACAGGTTTTTGCATAACAGAAACAAAAAGAAGAAGGGGGGAAAAGAAAGAAGACGGCACCCACTACATGAATCCTGCATTAAAGTACGCTGCCAAGTATGGTTTCCCTCTTGAGATAGTAGACATTTCCAATGGATATATGGATGTTATTCTAAATCCAAAATACGGATACGGGGCAAACATAAACCCTTGTATAGACTGTAGAATATACATGTTTAAAAAAGCTAAACAGATAATGGAAGAAATCGGAGCTGACTTTATCATATCTGGAGAAGTTTTAGGACAAAGACCTAAAAGCCAAAAATCCTTACCGCTGAAAATAATAGAAAGGGACTCAGGTTTAGAAGGGTTGATACTAAGACCATTATCAGCAAAAAGATTACCTCCAACTATTCCAGAGTTAAAAGGTTGGGTAGATAGGGAAAAATTAGAAGGTATAGTAGGAAGAAGTAGAAAGAGACAGTTAGAACTTGCAAAAGAATTAGGTATAGATGAGTTTGAATCTCCTGCAGGTGGTTGCTGTTATCTAACAGATGAAAATTACGCCTACAAATACAAAGAAACTATGGCAGTTGAAGGAAAGATAGCTCAAGAAGATTTAGTATTATTTACAGTAGGAAGACACTTTAGATTAGATTCTGGAACAAAAGTTATAGTTTCAAGAAATGAAGGAGAAAATAACTTCTTATCAGGTTTTTCAAAGAGATATCACTACTTTGAACCGATTGGAAAAGGTCCAGTGGCAATAGCAAAACCTCTACATGATAATAACTTAGACGAAGACGATAAACAGATAATAGCAAACATAATAGCCAGATACTCAAAAACTGTTGATGGAAAAATAGATGTTAAGTATAATAATGAAGAGATTTTAACTGGAATACCTTTTGACGATGAAACTTTAAACCAGTGGAGGATAAGTTTATGGAAATCAAACCAGACATAGTACATGACGCAACTGGAACTTACTGTCCAATTCCAATAACGGAACTTGCAAAAGTTATGAAAAAAGCAGAAAAAGGGCAGATAGTTGAGCTTTTAGCAGACGATGAAGGTGCTATCCAAGATGTGCCTGCTTGGTGTCAAACAACAGGCAATGAGTACTTAGGCTATAAAGAAGAAGATGGAGTATATCACTTTTACGTTAGAAAGGTTTAGCTATGAAGCTAAATTTAGAAAGTAAAATTTCTGATATATATAAGCATTATCCTCAGTTAGAAGAAAAGTTTAAACCTTATTTTAAATACTTTTACGAAGAAAAGTTAGACAGTATTTTATTTAGAAAATTAAGCCTGATTGGTGCTTTAAAACTTTTAAACATCCCTGAAGAAGATAGAGAAAAAATTATTCAAGAGTTTTATAAGACCGTCAATAAACATTGAGGTGGTATTATGGTTATTGAAGACAAAGAACAAGAAGTAAAAGAAGTTTTAGAAAAAATTAGACCAGCTCTTAAGGCAGATGCAGGAAATATAGATTTAGTTAAAGTTGAAAATGATGAAGTATTTTTAAAGCTCTATGGAACTTGTCAAACCTGTCCTGTAGCTGATATGACTATGAAAGATCTTGTTGTTTACACTATAAAAGAATCTTTACCCTGGGTTAAAGCTGTAAACATAGGAGAAGAAAAGTATCAGATTATATGATTTTAGACGGACAGACAAAAGTTTACGGTATATTTGGCTATCCTGTTAAACATTCAAAATCCCCAACCTTTCAAACAGCTGCCTTTTTATATCTTGGTATAAATGCAGTTTACGTACCTTTTGAAGTAAATCCAGATGATTTAGAAAAAGCTGTAGAATCTTTAAAAGTGTTAAAAATAGCTGGTGTAAACATCACAATTCCTCATAAAGAAAATGTAATTAATTATGTCAATGAACTTTCAGAAGAAGTAAAAGTTATAAAAGCTGCAAACACAATAAAAAATGTAGATGGATACTTGATTGCATACAACACTGATTGGATTGGCTTTATAGAAGGATTAAAAGAGTTAGAGCCAAATTTAGAAGGTAAGAAGGTTTTAGTTATAGGTGCGGGAGGCTCTTCCAGAGCTATTATTTATGGTTTGCTAAAAGAAAATGTAGATAAAATTTATCTTGCAAATAGGACGTTACAAAGGGCAGAAAAACTTATACAAGAGTATAAAGAGTATTTTAGGATAGTAGATAAAATAATAACTCCTATCTCTTTACAAGATATAGAAACATTTTTAAGCGATGTAGATATAATAGTCAACACAACTTCTGTAGGTTTAAACAATGAAGATTTTCCACTTTTTGATTATAACATATTAAAAGAGTCTCAGACTGTTGTAGATATTATCTATAAAGAAACAAAACTTTTAAAAGCTGCAAAAGAAAAAGGTTGCAAATACCAAAATGGTTTTCCAATGCTTATATATCAAGGTGCAAAATCCTTTGAAATCTGGACTGGTCAAAAAGCCCCCGTAGAAGTAATGAAAAAATCTTTAGGCTTGTGATTTTTTAAAATTAGTGTATAATGTATAGCAAGAAAAGAGGAAAAAAATCCTCCATTAGATACATAGTCAGGGGATCAATCAATAAAGATCTAATGTAAGTCGGAGATTCTTTTCCTCTTTAAAAAACATTTTTTTAAGGAGGCATTTTTATGTCGAACAAAACGTTCAAAGATTTAGGTATTTCTCAAGAGACTTTAAAGTCTTTAGAAAGTCTTGGTTATTCAAAACCAACAGAGATTCAAGAAAAAGCAATTCCAGCAGTTTTAAGCGGTAAAGACTTGGTAGCACAAGCCCAAACAGGAACTGGTAAAACAGCAGCTTTCGGTATTCCGATAGTTGAAAGTGTTAATCCTAAACAGAAAAAAATTCAAGCATTAATTTTAGTTCCAACAAGAGAGCTTGCAATTCAAGTTGCAAAAGAGATTAAAGATTTAGGAAAGAATAAAAAAGTTTTTGTTTTATCTGTTTATGGTGGAAAATCTATGAAACACCAGATAGACTTTCTTAAGAAAGGTAATGATGTTGTAATAGTAGGAACGCCAGGAAGAGTTAAAGACTTATTAGAAAGAGGCTTTTTAAAATTAGATAACGTTAAGATGTTTGTTTTAGATGAAGCTGATAGAATGCTTGAAATGGGATTTATAGAAGATATAGAAGATATAATGTCTTATCTTCCAGAAGACAGACAAAATTTACTTTTCTCTGCTACTATGCCAAAAGAAATTTTAGAGTTGGCTCAAGAGTTTTTAAGTGAAGATTATCAAACGATAAAAGTTAAACCAGATGAAGTAACGGTAGAAAAGATTAAACAGATTATCTACAGAGTAAACCCTAAAAACAGGTTTAACAAACTTATAGAAGTTCTATCTCAAAACCAAGCGGAAAAAACGATAATATTTACTCAAACAAAGTTAGAAGCTGACCAGCTATCAGAAGACTTGTCTAAAGAAGGATTTAGCGTAAGTGCAATTCACGGAGATTTTTCTCAAAAGAAAAGGGAAACAGTCCTGCATAACTTTAGAACTGGAAAGTTAAAAATATTAGTTGCAACAGATGTTGCTGCAAGAGGGCTTGATATTAAAGGTGTTGAACTTGTTATAAACTACGGTCTTCCAAAAAATGCGGAAAGTTATGTACACAGAATAGGTAGAACTGGAAGAGCTGGAAAAGAAGGAACAGCTATATCTATAGCAACACCTTCGGAAGATAAGTATTTACAGCAGATATTACAAAAAACAAAAGCAAACATAGAAGTTATTAACGAAGCTTCTGAAAGAAAGTTCACAAAAAAAGAGACCAGAAAAACTCCATCAAGAAGATAATAAAACAAATCCCTTCCAGTAAGGAAGGGATAAAATTTCATTTAAAAACCTGCTAAAATATTACTTTTAAATCATCTAAGTGAGGTTTTTGTATGAATAAAACTATTAAAAATCTCAAAAACTATCCTATGGAAGAACTTAACAGAATAAAAGCATCTTTAAAAGAAAAAGGTATAAAGATATACGACTTTGGCACAGGAGACCCTAAGGAACCAACTCCTGATTTTATAAGAAAAGCTCTAATAAATGCAATCCCAGAGGTGAGTCAGTATCCATCGGTATTAGGAAGAAAAGATTTAAGAGAATCTATTTCAAAATGGTTTGAAAAAAGATTTAATGTAAAACTAAACCCAGATACTCAAATAATCCCATCTGCTGGGTCAAAGGAAGCTATCTTCCACTTTCCACTTGTCTTTATAGACCCAGAGGAAGATAAAAAGAGAGTTATATTTGGAACACCTGCTTACCCTGTTTACGAAAGAGGAACACTTTACGCAGGAGGTATTCCTACTGCTGTTAAATTAAAAGAAGAAGATGGATTTTTACTTAGATTAGACAAGCTTGAAAAATCTATTTTAGAAGAAACTAAGATAGTATGGATAAACTACCCTCACAATCCAACGGGAGCTGTAGCCCCTGAAAGTTATTTAAAAGAAACTATAGAAATATGTAGAGAGTATGATATTATTCTTTGCTCTGATGAGTGTTATACAGAAATATACTTTGAAGAAAAACCTCACTCTGCTTTAGAATTTGAAATTGATAATGTAGTAGTTTTCCACTCTTTGTCTAAAAGAAGTGGTATGACAGGTTATAGGTCAGGGTTTGTAGCAGGTGATGAAAAAATAATCTCATTTTATAGAAAAGAGAGAGCTAACTTTGGCGTTGCAAGTCCAGACTTTATACAGCAGGCAGCAAGAGCTGCATGGGAAGATGAAAATCATGTTTTAGAAAGAATTGAGATATTTAAACAAAAGAGAGATTTATTTATAGAGTTTTTAAATAAAATCGGTCTTGAATACCTATATCCAAAGGCAACCTTTTACATCTGGATAAAAGCACCTTCTTGGATAGATGCAAAAGATTATGTTAAAGCATTACTAGAAAATGGAATAGTTGTCTCAATTGGGGAAAACTTCTGTAGTAGTCTTGAGATAGCAGAAGGAAACTGTGAAAGTCAGTACTTTAGAATAGCACTTGTACCGACTTTAGAAGAGTGTAAGGAAGCTCTTACAGTATGGGAAAAGGTTCATAACAGTTTATTTAGATAACTTTTCTAAGTTTTGCTTTTTTATAGAGATTTTCTAAAGATAAAATTAATGCTGATTCCCTAAAAGGTAAACTTTTACTTTGGCTTATGTTTTTAACGTTGTTATAAGCTTGTAATAACTTTTCTTTCATTATTTTATCTATATCTTCATCTGTTAGATCTACTAAACCTAAACCTTTTAACCATTCATAGTAACTTACAAAAACGCCTCCAGAATTGGATAGAATATCTGGAATAATTAATTTTCCATTTTTATTTAAAATATCATCTGCTTCTACTGTTATAGGTTTATTTGCACCTTCTACTATTATTTTTGCTTTAATTTTATCTGCATTTTCTTTATTTATAACATCTTCTTTTGCAGCAAGTATAAGCACATCACAATCAATGTATAGAAATTCAGATGGATTTAATTTATCTATATTTTTATTTATTTCAGCTAATCCACAAACAGTCCCATACTCTTTTTTTATTTCATTTAACTGATTAAAATCTAATCCTTCTTTTGAATAAATACCACATTTTGAATCTGATACAGCTACTACTTTATAACCTAACTCTTGAATCTTTTTAAATGTGTATTTTCCAACTTTTCCAAAACCTTGAATAACTATTTTTACATTATCCTTGTTTAAAAAATCTTTTATAACTTTATCGGTTATATAAGCAACACCATATCCCGTAGAAAATTTTCTATATTCAATGCCTTTTAGTTCAGGAGATTTTCCAGTAACTATAGCATAAACTGGCTTTCCCTTTATTTTTGAATATTCATCAAAGAAAACATTCATATCATCCTCATCTGTGTTCATATCTGGAGCTGGAATATCAGTATACTCATCAATATATTTACTTAATTTTCTTGCATATTCTCTTATAATAAGTTCTTTTTCTTCCGATGTTAGAGATTTGGGATCAATTGAAATTCCACCTTTTGAACCACCAAAAGGAATATCAAGTAGAGCATTTTTCAGAGTCATCAGTGTGGATAGTTCTAAAAGTTCATGGTAAGTTATATCTTGAGATATTCTTAACCCTCCTTTATATGGTCCGTTCAAGGAGTTATGAAGTACTCTATAAGCTTTAATACTTTTTATTTGATTTTCTTTTTTTAAGTAGGTTGAAAACTCAAAAGATATATCTGGATATTTAAGTATCTCAAGTAAAGAATTTTTTTCCTCCGTAGAAATTGAAAGATAATTAATAATATTTTTTATTTTTTCAAAAGTAAACGTTGTAAAATTCTCCATTTAACCCTCACATATACAAAATAATTTTAAATATACTATCATACGTTGAGTGAGAAATTAATGCCATAATTAAACCTCACAGTACCTGAAAAAGCTATAACCTATTGCATAAGCATACAAATAGGAAAGAAGCGTTATACCTTTTCTCCATCTACTAAGAGCGTTAAATTGTTTTAACCTTGAAAATATGCTTTCAATAATCTGCCTCTGAGCTTTATCCTCTTTTGTCTCACATACGATAACATTCTCACATCCTCTATACCCTTTGTCCCCTATTACTTCAAAAAAGCTTATAAGTCTTTTAAACCAAATACTGGTTTTTGCTCTTAATCTAAAAGATTTAACTTCATGATAACTTGCTGGATGAAA